>WFNC01000091.1 GCA_015488785.1 Flavobacteriales bacterium
GGCCTCATGCAGCCTATTTTGCTTGTAAAGAAACATTTAAAAGACAAATTCCAGGTCGTATAATTGGAGTCTCAGTTGATGATGATGGAAACAGAGCGTTAAGAATGGCTTTGCAAACAAGAGAGCAACACATCAAAAGAGCAAAAGCAACTTCAAATATTTGTACTGCACAAGCATTATTAGCCGTAATGGCAGGAATGTACGCCGTCTATCATGGAGAAGAAGGATTAAAATACATCGCCACTCAAATACACAACAATACTAAAGTTTTAGCCTCAACATTGGCAGAACTTGGGTTTGAAATTACAAACAAACAATTCTTTGATACCATAACAGTAAAAGCTGACGTCGAAAAAGTAAAAGTCTTTGCAAAAACACAAGAACTAAACTTCTATTATACAGAAGACACAATACAAATAAGTCTTGACGAAACCACAACAACACAAGACATCGAAAACATAGTTGGTGTATTCGCTAATGCAGAAAACAAACAACCGATTGATTTAGTTGAAAACGAAAACTATACTTTATCAAGCGACGTATTGAGAGACGATAAAATTTTAGTAGGAGAAGTATTCAATAAATACCGTTCCGAAACAGAAATGATGCGTTATTTAAAAGCATTAGAAAACAAAGATTTATCTTTAGTTCATTCGATGATTTCACTTGGGTCTTGTACCATGAAATTGAATGCCGCAAGTGAATTAATTCCCATCACTTGGCCAGAATTTGCCAACATACACCCATTTGTTCCTTCAAGTCAAACACTTGGTTTTCAAGAAGTAATCAATAATTTAGATAACTACTTAAGTGAAATAACAGGATTTGCAAAAATGTCATTGCAGCCAAACAGCGGAGCTCAAGGTGAATATACGGGGCTTATGGTGATTAGAGCTTACCATTTAGACAACGGAGACGACCAAAGAAACATTTGCTTAATACCTTCATCTGCTCACGGAACAAACCCAGCAAGTGCAGTAATGGCAGGAATGAAAATCATCGTTGTAAAATGTGATGAGCGTGGAAATATCGATGTAGAAGACTTGAGAGAAAAATCAGAATTATATAAAGATACATTAGCCGCTTTAATGGTTACTTACCCCTCTACACACGGAGTTTACGAAGATTCAATTACCGAATTAACAACCATTATTCACAACAATGGAGGCTTAGTTTATATGGACGGAGCAAACATGAATGCACAAGTAGGCTTAACAAATCCAGGGAATATTGGAGCAGATGTTTGCCACTTAAATCTACATAAAACATTCGCTATTCCACACGGAGGTGGAGGACCAGGAGTAGGACCAATTGGAGTAGTTGAAAAATTAACGCCCTACTTACCAAGTAATCCGATTGTAAAAACAGGAGGAGACAAAGCCATCACTGCAATTAGCTCAGCGCCATTTGGAAGCGCATTGGTACTCTTAATTTCTTACGCATACATCAAAATGTTGGGAGCACAAGGATTAAAACAATCAACCGAAGTAGCCATCCTAAACGCCAATTACATGAAAGCCGTTTTAGAAGAAGGTTATCCTGTACTTTATACCGGTAAAAACGGAACCGTAGCCCACGAAATGATACTCGATTGTCGTGAATTCAAAAAATCAGCAGGAGTAGAAGTCGTAGATATCGCAAAACGATTGATTGATTACGGATTTCACGCTCCAACAGTTAGTTTCCCAGTAGGAGGAACACTTATGATAGAACCAACCGAAAGCGAGTCTAAGGAAGAGCTAGACTTGTTTTGCAAAGCAATGCTATCGATAAGAACAGAAATAAGCGAAATAGAAAACGGAAATTTAGACCCAAAAAACAACGTATTGCACAACGCACCTCACACCGCAGAATTAGCAATTTCTAGCAATTGGGACTTCCCTTATTCTCGAGAAGAAGCCGTTTATCCATACCCAGAAGCCAAAGTCAATAAATATTGGGTTCCAGTACGTAGAGTAAACGATGCCCACGGCGATAGAAACTTAATCTGTAGTTGCACCCCAATTTCTGAATATGCTTAACAATTAATTTTGAGTATATGCTTAGGGCGTTTAAACGTGTCATTCGCTTGTAGTTTTTGTGTTCAAAAAAAAGAATAACTAAGCCAAAAAGGAGCTTCTAAAGTCGCTCTTTTTAGCCAAGTTATTCTAAGTTTTTTTGAACACAAAAAGCTATCACTACTACCACTAACGCAAAATGACGTTTTTATTTTAAAACCTTCACCAAAGTCAACCCTATGAAAATAGAAAAAATTGTAACAATAATAATTGTATTTTCTTTCTTAAGCTGTAGAAAACATGCCCCATATTTATATGAAGTAATAGACTTAAAACTTAGCAACACGGATAATTCAGGAGAAGAAGTTGTTTCATTATCAAACGACTCTATTTTGTCAACCTCTTATGCTATAGAATTAGAATATATAATGAAATTTAAAGGAGCAGAAGGAAACTCTGCTACACCATCAGAAAGTCAATATAAAAATGTAAATAAGTTAAAGTCATTTAATATCTATTCCTTAAATGATTTTAATATTGACCACTCAGCAGGAACATCACTTAATGAATATTTTCTTATATCAAAAGGGAGTTTATACGGTTGGTATAAATCTTCAAATACTATTAATTCAATAATTGGAACAAGAGATTTCGGTGGAGGTAGCTATAATGACTATGGAGGGCAAGTTGATTCCATTTGGAGTGTTAAAAACTATCTTATTCTTATGGAAACTCCAACAAATAAAGGAAACCATACCTTTATTATAGATATCATTCAGTCAAATAATAATTTGATAAGTGATACAACAACTATAAAATTCTATTAATGAAATCATTTATCTTAGTTTTATTGATATTGGCTTCATTTAAAATAAATGCAAAAAGCATAGAAACCGATTCAACGAAAAATTCTTTTTTTAAAAAAATTAGTCTTAATTTTACATGGTTTGAAATAGGTCCATTTTTTCCTTTAAGTGAAAAAAAAATAAACGATCTTCCATATGGAATAAATGATTACCTTAAATATAGTAGTGGTTCACCAAAAATATCGGCATTTGGATTTGGTGTGTATTATAAAAATAAAATTGGAGTAGAATTGATTCTTGACATGCAATCATATAATAATGGAAAATCAAATTATAGAAACTATATTTCAGAAAAATATTCCAACTATTACATAAAAAACTATACAGATAATAATGTTTCTTCAATTGGTATAGGCTATAGAGTTAATTATCGTTTTTTTGACTAAGAAAAAAATGAAGAGCCTGTCCGGCTTTAGGACA
>WFNC01000092.1 GCA_015488785.1 Flavobacteriales bacterium
AAATAGGAAGAGTGTTGAAACAAAGCAAAATTATTGTAAATTTGACAATTAATTGTTTAAAAACCCCGCAATACACATAGCCAAAACGTTGGCATTCATTGGTGGAATATACCAAAGGAGAAACATTTATATTATAGATATTAGATAGAAAAATAATAATTATCTTTGACATTTACAATTTGAAAAGTAATTATGGCGAAAGAAGCATCTATAAAATTATTTGAATCTAAGAAAATAAGAGTTCATTGGGACAATGAATCAGAGAAATGGTATTTTTCTGTAATCGACATCATTGAAACTTTAACTGGAAGTAATAATCCACGTAGATATTGGAGTGATTTAAAACGAAAACTTACGAAAGAAGGGTTTAATCAGTTGTACGAAATTATCGTACAACTGAAATTAAAAGCTTCTGATGGGAAAAAATACAATACTGATTGTGCAGATACAGAAGGTCTCTTACGAATAATTCAATCTATTCCTTCACCCAAAGCCGAACCATTCAAAATATGGTTAGCTAAAGTCGGTTACGAAAGAATTGAAGAAACTGAAGATCCAGAAAAGGCTTTTGAAAGAGCAATGGAAACATATCTTAAGAAAGGTTATTCAAAAAATTGGATTAACCAAAGACTTAAAAGCATCGAAGTAAGAAAAGAACTTACTGATGAATGGCATACACGAGGAATGAAAGAAGGTTTGGATTATGCTATATTAACAAACGAAATAACAAAAGCCTGGGCAGACAGAGATGTAAAAGCATACAAAAAATTAAAAGGACTAAAAAAGGAAAACTTACGAGATAACATGACTAATTTAGAATTAGTTTTAAACATGTTGGCAGAAGCCTCAACAACCGAAATATCCAAAGAAAAGAAACCACAAGGTTTAGCTGAAAATAAAGCCATTGCAAGAAAAGGTGGATATGCAGCAAAGAAGGCACGTTTAGAAATTGAAAAGCAAACAGGAAAGTCAATTGTTACTAAAAAAAATGCAAAAAAATTAAAACAAAAAAACGATAATAAAGAAATTGAAGAATAAACAACGAAATGCCAACAAAGGCTATATGTAATGCGGGCTCTGTCCTAAATAGGAAGCATGTTGAAACAAAGAAAAATTGTTGTAAATTTGACAATTAATTGTTTAAAAACCCCGCAATACACATAGCCAAAACGTTGGGCATAATTAAAAAAAGACAATCTTGAAGTACGATTCCAAAATAATAGATGATTACATAAAGTCAATAGAATATTACTATTTCCAAGATTTTTGTGATAGACTATTGCTTACTCTCTATCCTAAAGAGTATGTGCCAGTCCGTGCGGGTGGACGAAATGGCGATATGAAAAATGACGGATATTGCTACGCATCTCGTATATTTTTTCAAGCTCATGCTACTAGAGGAGAAAGTGCAAAGCAAACAAAAAATAAAATTGAATCAGACCTTAATGGCTGTATTGAAAAATGGAATGATGTTGAAAAATTCGTTTATATAACCAATGATACTTTGATTGGTGAGGTTGAAAATTATATTGATGCTTTGAGAAGAAAACACTCAAACATCATAATTGAAACCTGGGGGTTTAAACGATTGACTTCAGAAATAAAAAAACTAAAAATTGATGAAATTGAATTTGTAATTGATAGAAAAATAATACCTGAAATTTCATTTTCTGAAAGTACATTTATTAGTACTAAATTTTTAATCACAAACGAATTTGGTTTCATCAAAGAAATATCAGAAAATGACTTAACTAATTTTCCTTTTGAAAATCCCATTCTTTTAGAAAACAAGACTCTCAAATTTCTTCGAGAGTTGATTAATGGACAACAATACAGACACACTGAAATTGAAAAGTTCATTGATATTGACAAAGAACAATACATAACTGTATACCCTGATGCCGAAACACTTCCAAAAAAGGATAATGAACATCAATTCTTTTTTCACAAACGGATTCCAAAATTTCAAGAGTTGAAAACCACAACTGGGAAAGATAATATTTCACAATTCCTTTTAAATAATGGCATATCAGAAGAGAAAATAAGTGAGATACTTACATGTTATGAAGGGGAATGTGCTGGAGCTGGCAGGTTTGAAGAACTATATCTACTAAGACCGTTATATGCTCAATTCCTTGTTGTCAAAAACATTTCAAATTATCCAATTAAACTAAAGAGCTTGGAATCTGTTTTTCATGATGGAGTATTATATGAATCATGCATAATGGATGAAAATAATCTAACTAACCTTCCTGAATTTATACTAGAGCCCTCACAAAACATTATTATAAATGTTGGACTTTTTTTAAGCCAATTCAATGAACTCACAAAGATAAATCAAGATATTGTTACGTCAATTTATGTTCCAAACCAAATTCAACAATTAGAATTTGGTTCCATTAAGGAAAATCAAACGATAGAATTTATAGGTCCAAGGTTTGTACCAAAAAAAATCCATTTTGATTTTAATAAAGAGAAATCAGAATGCGATATACATGATTTTTCATTTGAGAAAGTTTATTGGGTTGACAGGCATTGGCAATTCGGAAGTTGTCCTCATCTATTTTTTGTACAAAATGACGAACTGAAATATCAAGGAGAAGTACTATCTGTTAAACCTAATCATATTCAAATTGAAAAAATAATAATCCCAAATACGGTTTCAGAGTTGATAATAGCAGAACTAGAACAAGAAATAACGAGTATTAATTACCTAAAGAGAAATGGATTTATTATTGATAGTCAAATCACACTAAAAGAAGGTGATGTTTACTCAATTCCAGTATCGAAAAATGACCAAATCGAATTAGAAGGTAAATACGAATTAAATAAATATTCGAATAGAACTTTACCTATAAAGGATAAATATAACCTAATAGAAAAATTTAAAAATAACTATGCCCAACAAAGGCTATATGTAATGCGGGCTCTGTCCTAAATAGGAAGCGTGTTGAAGCAAAGAAAAATTGTTGTAAATTTGACAATTAATTGTTTAAAAACCCCGCAATACACATAGCCAAACCGTTGGGCGTCAGTCGAAAAGAACTAAGA
>WFNC01000093.1 GCA_015488785.1 Flavobacteriales bacterium
CGATTAGTATTGTGTTTTTTCTTATTTTAGTTCGAGAGCTTTTAACAATAAAAATACTTTATGCTTTTTACGAAAAAGTAAATTTATACCCACACCAAAACCTGTAGAACAAAAAAAAGAGAAGCCAACAAGCTGAACATATAGCTAAAATACTAACCTCTGTTTCTAACAAGCTACAAATAAGTTGATTTGAGTCTGTCAATCATTTTTTTTCCGTATTATTGCCAATTAAACGCTTAAACAAAGGAGAAAAACAACTAAAATAAATATTTTGAACGAATTAGTAAAAAGATCCATAACTGGTTTTTTGTTTGTAGGAACATTATTACTGGCTATTACGACCAATAAATATACGCTAGCAGGGTTGTTCTATGTCGTATCTATGGCTGGATTATACGAATTCTTTAAGCTAATGGAGAAAGTAGGATTTAGCCCAAAAAAGAGCGTTGCAATGTTTGTAGGAACGATTATCTATGGGATAATAGCAATGTATAGTTTTGGAACGTTTAGCTTTTCTTATTTACTTTTTATTTTCCCCCTTTTAGTCACATTGGTAGCCATCGAATTGTTTAGAAAAAGTGACTATCCTGTTACGAATATTGCGTTCTCTGTAATGGGAATTCTTTACGTTGTAATCCCTTTGTCGATTCTCAATTTCTTTGCTTACGATGCTGTTTTTTATAAAGAAATGGATATAAACACGAATAATTACACGAGTCTTCTTTTGGTTGGCTTTTTTATGATTCAGTGGGCAAACGATACAGGAGCTTACTTAGTCGGGTCTCAATTGGGAAAGCACAAATTATTTGAACGTATTTCACCAAACAAAACTTGGGAAGGTTTTTATGGAGGTGCTGTTTTAGCTGTTTTGATGGGAATAGGATTCGCTTATTTTTTCGATGGCGAAATGATTCATTGGATTATAATTGCTTTACTCATCGTAATATTCGGAACGTTAGGAGATTTAACAGAATCACAGATAAAAAGAAGTTGTGGCGTAAAAGACTCGGGGAATTTACTTCCAGGACACGGAGGAATTTTAGATCGTTTTGACGGTGTATTATTTTCTGCTCCATTTGTACTAGCATACTTACAACTTGTTTATTTACAGGTAATTAATCATTAAATAAAGATCAATGACAATTCATAAAGAAGGATTTAAAATTATAGGTGTATCATTTCTAATTTTTGTAATCGTAAACATAGCTTTCAAATTTTTGCTAAGCGACTATCCAATGATCTGTATTCCTTTAAGAATATTTACGTTAGTATTCTTTTTATTTGTCGTCTCATTTTTTAGAATACCTAAAAGAGAAATAACGATAGATGACAATCTTATTTTAGCTCCTTCGGACGGAAAGGTTGTTGTAATAGAGGAGGTAGAAGAGACAGAATTTCTAAAAGAAAAATGCATTCAGATTAGTATTTTTATGTCGCCCTTAAATATTCACTGCCAATGGTTTCCTGTCAATGGAGAAGTGACTTATACAAAACATCATTCTGGGTCTTACTTGGTTGCTTGGCATCCTAAATCGAGTACAGAAAACGAACGAAATACCATAGTTGTAAAAGCAAAAAATGGAAAACCTATTCTATTTAGACAAATTGCAGGAGCTGTAGCTCGAAGAATTGTTTGTTTTACAAAAGTAGGTGAAGAAGCGAGCCAAGATAAACAAGCAGGATTTATCAAATTTGGTTCTAGAATCGATGTTTTTGTTCCTTTATCAGCTAACATTAAAGTTAATTTAGAACAAAAGGTCCAAGGAAATCAAACTATTTTAGCTGAATTTTAAAAAAATTGTATTAAATTAACACTAAGTAGTTAACTTTTTGACTACTTTAGCATTATATAATAAATTAAAACACAAAACATTATGAAAAAGTTCTTATTAGCATTTGGAATTATTTTAGCTCTTGCATTTTCTGTAACAGCTGCAACAACTAACTTTAACGCAACAACTACAACTACGGAAGTAGAAGGTGACTGTGATAAATGTGGTAAAAAAGATTGTAAAGGAGATTGTACAGCAACTAAAGCTTGTTGTAAAAAAGGAGAGAAAAAATCTTGTTGCAAAAAAGGTGAATCTAAAAAAGCTTGCACAGGAAAAAAAGAATGTAAAAAAGGAGAAAAAGCTGCTTGTCATTCTAAAACTGAAGCAGAGAAAAAAGCTTGTACTCACCACAAAAACTAATTTTATTCAAATTAATTTGAGTATTACAAAAAGCCAATCATTTAGATTGGCTTTTTTTTGCTTTTATTTAGAATAAAAAAATAGTTATTCTTGAATTCAAGTAGTAAATGCACCATTTTTGGTTTGAAGTTATGTTATATAAAGTGGGGGGCAATATTTATTTTACTCCCCTCCAAAAGAAAAGCCTTCTCCCTTATTGACAAAAATCTGAACAGAGACCTATCTTAACTTATATGCGACAATAGAATTAGGAGCATTTCTACAAGTTAAATTTAATTTCCCATCTGCATTTAAATCTCCAATAGCAACATTTAAGTCTCCAATGATAGTTGATCTATTCAGTTGTGTCAGATTTGCGTTTAAGATTAATAATTCTTGTGTATCCTCATCTTGGAGTATGATATAGTCTTTATTTTCAGTGCTTTTTATTAATGCGTAATGTTCTTCGATATTGAATAGGTATTCGTTTCTATTCACTAACGTTTTATCTGGTCCGTAAACTTCAATACTGTTTTGAGAAAAACTTAGATAATCTAAATAATTATCTGCTTTTAAATCTAAAACTTCTAGCGTACTAAATGTATTATTAGAATCTAAAATAGAAGTTTGTAAATTATTCCCTAGTGTATAATCTTTAATCACATTCGTAGAATCACAAACGTATATAAACGAACTAGAAAGAAGAGACGCTCGCTTTTGGAAATAGAGCTTATTCTTTTTCGGATTCAAGGTCGTATCGATTTGTAGTACC
>WFNC01000094.1 GCA_015488785.1 Flavobacteriales bacterium
AATTAGGTTCTTCGTCAAAAGTTGTGGAATTGATAAATTAGTTTTATTTATCTAATGCATTTAAAAAAATTAATAGAGTAAGTTTAGAATAAGGAATTTAAGCTTAAAATGAGATTATTATATTTTGAATAACATTTTTTTTGCATTAGTAAAATGTAGCTAAATTATCTTGTTATTTATGTGTAGTTATGTAAAAAATGTTTTTTCTTAAAAAGCCAATAAACATGCGCTTCTAGAATTAACATTGCCTTAAAGTTTATCTATTTTTTTTACATTACCTTTATCATAATTGAGAGAAATTGTGTTTGTAATAACGTTATTATCATCGTAAATATGAAAAAGTATATAAATAAATTTGTTCTAATAATAGCACTTGTTTTTCAAGTTCTTTTTACTGAGTTTGCGACGGCACAAACTACAATTGTAAAACAAAGTTTTGAAACAAGTGGAGATACTTGGATTCCAATGTCTTTTTCTACACCACCCTGTACAAACGGATCAGATACGTGGGATTATAAAACTTCTCTTAGTTCTATTTCTCCTAGTGATGGAGCTCAGTTTTGGGGAATTCAAGATTTGAATGGAAATTGTGGAGGTTCAAGTTTCGAAACAATAACGTTGAACAATGCTGATGTTTCGGCTTATAACAGCGTCGTTTTTAAGTTTGATTATTATGTAATAGGTTTTGACAATGGAGATGATTTGAAGTATGAATTGTTTTATGACAATGTAAGTCAAGGTGAAGTTGTTGTAGTTAATGGTTCTAGCAATTTTTCTACAGGTGGCTGGGTGACTGAAAGTGTCAATGTACCTAATTCGGTAACCAATGTTAGTTTAATTCTTTATGCTAGGCAGAATGGAGGTTCTGATTATGGTGCTTTTGACAACGTTTTTTTAGAAGGAGTTTCCAGTTGTACACCTGCAACAATCTCAAGTGTGTCTCCAACTTCTGGGGCAGTAGGAACTACGGTGACAATTACTGCTTCTTCTGGTGATTTAACTGGAGGTTCAGTTCTTTTTAATGGGGTAAGTGCTACAGTTACTTCTAGCAATGCTACAACAATTGTATGTACGGTTCCAGGTGGAGCTACGACAGGAGATTTAACAATTACAGATGGACAACCGTGTAATGCAATTTATTCTACTTTTACCGTGACTTGCGGTCCTGAGGCAGCTCCTACTACAAATGCTAGTAATTTTACATTTACCGATTCAAAATGTGATAGTTATACCATAAATTGGACAAGTGGAGATGGTGCAAATCGAATTGTTGTGATGTCAACGAGTGCGATAGTAAATTCTCCATCAAATCAAACAAATTATTTAGGAAATTCGGCTTTTGGAAGTGGAGAAACTATTGGAGCTGGAGAATTTGTAGTTTACAATGGTAATGGAAATTCTGTTGCTGTTACTAATTTAACAGTTGCTACAACATACTATATTAGTGTTTTCGAGTACAACGGAGCGATTGATGATTGTAGAGAGAGTTATTTAACAACTTCAGCGCTTACAGGGAGTCAAAGCACAGAAATGGCGTGTGATGTTTGCCCAACAATAGAATCAATTTTGGTTAACTCTTGCGGTCCTTCTGGAGATGAAGGAGTAGATGAATATATTGTATTTAAAAATGGTTCAAATTCTTTAAGCGTAGCAGATATCAAAGTTACTTTTCCGTTTGCAGGTTCGTATTGTAATACAACTTGTGGAACTAAAACGTTAGTAACAAATGCTTCTTATATTAATCAACTGAATACTACTGCGGGGTGTACAAAATTTGCATATATGGATCCAATTCCTGCAAATACAAGAGTTGTTGTTTTTACTGGAGAAACACCCAATTTTGCTTATGATTTTTCTTCTATGTGCGGGAGTGGAACAAGTTCCGTAGCTGTTTTGTTTTGTAACAATACTTCAGGAAGTGGAAGATATGCTAATTCAGCTAATTCGAATCGTTCAACAGTAATAGATTGGGGAACTTGCTCTCAAACGGCGACTTTCTATAGCTCGGCAGCAAATACAGGAACTGATGGTGATTTTGCCAATTTTGATGCTGCAGGAAGTGTTACTTATTCTAATCAAGGGACGTGTTTGGCAACTCCTTTGCCTTTAGAGTTGTCATATTTTGAATTGGAAAAAGAGACAAATTCAACGGTCTTAAATTGGGAAACAATGAGCGAGTTAGAAACAATAAAGTTTAATGTTTATAGAAGTTTAGATGGAATTAATTATGAGTTAATAACGAGCATAAACGCAGCAGGTAATAGTAACGAACTAATAAGTTATTCTTACACCGATAATTACCTTAAAAACGGAACGGTTTACTATCGTTTAGAATTAGTAGATCTAGAGGGTCAAAATACGATTGGAGATTTATCTGTAACGAGAGAAAATAAAGAAATTCTAATTGAAAATACGAAGCAGAATTGGATTGTAAATGTCAAAAATGTTTCAAAGAATAGTTTTATAACTATTTATGGAACAAGTGGAAGGTTAATAAAAAAGCTAAAACTAAATAATAATAAGACTGTTTTGAACAAGGCTGAATATCCAAAAGGAATTTACATTATTAAAGTTGTAACAGATAATAATTTATATTCTGTGAAAGTTTCAAAGTGATTTTTTGCTTTCTTAAAATAGGTAAAAGATAAAGATACTTGTTATGAGTTTTTCATTACAAACCTCAAACCTAAATCCAAACCATTTCTATAATCGGTAATTACTTTTTTCTCAGAGCTAGAACTTGATGTCGTTTTCAATTTTTTTTCTGGAGCAATTTGAATAATTTCTATTCCCTCATGCTTTTCATTCATAAAATCGACAACAGAATTAAAGTGCAAATGTTCTTCGAGTAAACTTTTTTTCAACGCTTCGTGTTCCTTAAACCAAACAGATCCCAAAGCTCCTATGTATGATTTAGAATCTCTATGAGAAAGAGGAGAAGTTCTAACAACTATAATTTTTGTAGCCCCCAATTCTATTGCTCTTTTTACAGGAATAGGGTCGCTCCAACTTCCGTCCATTAATTTTTGACCATTCAAGGTGTGTGAACCTTTGGAGTAAATTGGCAAAGCAGAAGAAGCAATCAAGCAATCGTTCCAATTTTCCTTAGTAGGGTTGAGGTAAACTGGTTTTCCTGTTTTAACATCGGTAGCAACAAATTCTACGATAGCGCTCTCTTTTCGTTTTAAAGCCGTTTTGTAATCAATAGGAAATTTAGTTGTTGTAAAATTTCTTAAATGGGTAAGGTTAACAATTCCTTCTTTTTTAAAAGCATTTTTTAGGTTAATAAAATCCTTGTCTTCAGCCAATTGTTTTATTATATCGAAAGTCGTTCCGTATTGATTTCCTATATAATAAGATAAGCACATTGTTCCAGCAGAAACGCCAATTAATATATCGAAAGGAAAGAATTTTTGAGCGATAAAAGCATCTAGAACTCCAGAAGTAAAAATAGTTCGTAAAGCTCCTCCTTGAAGTATAAGTGCTGTTTTTTCTGATTTCATTTAAAACTATATTTTATTTTATTGTCTTAATTTGTTGATTGTCAATTTGTTTAGCGACCGAAAGAATCGTCAATATGTTCTGTTTATTGTTCTTGAATTGTAATCTTCAATTCTTAATTTAATGAAGTGTTTTAAAAAACTAGAGCGTATATCGGTAAAGATAAATTTTATATTGTATTTTTAGCGCAATATAAAAAAAGTTAATTTAGAAAAAAGATGAAGTTTAATTTATTGTTGATTATTGCCCTCGCTATTGTTTCGTTTTCAAGGTGCACCTCTAATGAAAATGCAATTGAAAGCAAAACCAATGCAATTGAAGAAAAAGAAGAAAAGAATCAATATCAGCAATTCTTAAAAAGCAAACAAGTAAAAAGTAAAAAGGCAGTTGCTATTCCCTACAAATTTGGAGAACCTTCAACTGATTCTATTTTAATTTATGAAACACATTATACTAAAAATGGCTATTTAGAAGACTCTATTATTTATAAAGAAAATAAAGTTTTAGCAACCGAATCATTTACATATAATGAGCAGGATAAATTAATAAAAAGAGAATTATTGAATGAAAATAATGAGTTAATATCAGTATTGGAAAGAGTGTTTAACGAAAATGGAGACGAAAAATCTTTCAAAGCTTATAAGTTAGATACATTACGATACAGTCAACAAAAAGCTTATGACGATGCTAATAATTTAACCAAAATAACCGATTATTACAACGACGGTTCGGTAAGAAGTATTTCTGCATTTGATTACAATTCTAAAGGAGATATTGTTAATCGAAAAGAAATGGATAATTTTGGAAGAGTAGTCGCAAAACAAACAATAGGTTATGACAGTGAAGGAAGAAAAATAAAAGAAGCAGAATATGACAGCACAGGAAATATAATTAGTAAAACTTTAATTAAAAATTACAATAAGAATAATAAAATTCAACTGATTGAAAAATATAACAGTAGCGATAGTATGGTGGCTCGTTATGAATTTGAGTATAATGAAGACGGTAATGAAACAAAAAACACGATTTACAACGGAATCAATCAAATATTAAGACAGTCATTAACAACTTATGACGAAAAAGGGAATAGAATTTCATTCAAAATTTATGAAGGATCTGTAGGGTTGTTAGGTTCGGACGAAACAAAGTATAATGATCAAGGGCTTGAAATAGAAACGAAAGTACTAAATGGAGAAAATACTTTGGACAATCGAAAAGTAAAAGAATACAATCAAAAACAATTGTTAGTAAAAGAGATTAATTACAATAAACTAAACGAACCAGAGTTTGAGTTTAGATACGAATACAGTTATTTTTCTAAAAAATAAAACAAGCCCTATGCAAAAAAAGATATTATTAGTTGATGATGAATCTGATATTTTAGAATTAATAAAGTATAATTTAGAAAAAGAAGATTTTGAAGTTCAATTAGCCTTCAATGGAAGAGACGCCATAACTGTAGCAAAAGACTTTCGTCCCGATTTAATTATTTTAGATGTTATGATGCCCGAAATGGATGGGGTAGAAACCTGTATTGAACTTCGAAAAATAGATCAATTAAAAAATGTTCTTATCGCGTTCTTAACAGCAAGGGGAGAGGATTATTCTCAAATCGCAGGATTCGAAGCTGGTGCTGACGATTATATTACAAAGCCAATAAAACCTAGAGTTTTGGTTAGTAGAGTTAAGGCTTTACTTCGAAGAACAGAAAGAGTTGAGAGCGTAGAAGAAGAATCTTCTATTTTGTCAATAGACGAAGAACGTTATGTCGCAATAAGAGAGGGAAAAGAAATTATATTACCTAAAAAAGAATTTGAATTACTAAAATTACTACTTTCAAAGCCAGGGAAAGTTTTTACTAGAGACAATATATTTTCAGCCGTTTGGGGAAATGACGCCGTAGTAGGGGAAAGAACAATAGATGTTCACATTAGAAAATTAAGAGAAAAAATTGGAGATAGCTTTATTTCGACAGTAAAAGGAGTAGGGTATAAGTTGGTTTTAGATAAGTAAAAGGCGTTTTGTTTTGAGTTAGGAGGTGGAGTAATTTGGTGTAGTGACAAAGTTTAAATACTAAATTGATGAGATATTTAGGGTTCACTGAAAAACACTCGAGATCAGTAATACTGCTATTTTAGTAGCTTTTTAGACTTTAAAATGCAAGGTTTTCTTTATTATACTAAGAATTTTAGTGCAGTTGAATAGTCGTTAGCCTAAAAAGCAC
>WFNC01000095.1 GCA_015488785.1 Flavobacteriales bacterium
ATAAAATCAGCATAGCCTTAGCTATGGTTATTTTATTTGAAGAAGTATATGTGATAATAAAATTATTTATTTGGCGCATTTCAATATTTAATTGGTATTATGCCAATTGAATCAATTTATAAATAAGATTAGGCATCACACTCTAATAATTAATGGATGAGGAAAAGTTTTAAAAATGTAGCGATAAAAAAAGGAGATTTATCAAGTCCTTCGAAGCATAAAGTTAAAAATTGGACTGCTCCCGAGCAGATTTCGATTCAAAATTATTATGAAAAAGAAGATTTAAAAGACGTTCCTCATTTAAAATTTGTAGCAGGAATCGCTCCAAATTTACGAGGGCCCTACTCTACAATGTATGTTGCAAGACCTTGGACTATCAGGCAATATGCAGGTTTTAGTACAGCCGAAGAATCCAACGCATTTTATAGAAGAAACTTAGCTTCTGGTCAAAAAGGATTATCCGTAGCTTTTGATTTAGCGACACATAGAGGCTATGATTCTGACCATCCGAGAGTTGTTGGAGATGTTGGAAAAGCAGGAGTAGCAATTGACTCTGTTTTGGATATGAAAATTTTATTCGATCAAATTCCACTGGATAAAATGTCGGTTTCGATGACGATGAATGGTGCCGTTTTACCAATATTAGCATTTTATATTGTTGCAGCTGAAGAACAAGGTGTAGATAAAAAATTATTGGCTGGAACAATTCAAAACGATATTTTGAAAGAATTTATGGTTCGTAATACGTATATCTATCCTCCTCTTCCATCTATGCGAATTATTTCTGATATTTTTGAATACACCTCTCAAAAAATGCCGAAATTTAATTCAATCAGTATTTCTGGTTATCACATGCAAGAAGCAGGAGCTACAGCCGATATTGAATTAGCTTATACACTAGCAGATGGGTTAGAATATTTACGTTCCGGAATAGCATCAGGGTTAGATATAGACACGTTTGCTCCTCGATTATCATTCTTTTGGGCAATAGGAATGAATCATTTTATGGAGATTGCAAAAATGAGAGCGGCTCGATTACTTTGGGCTAAAATAGTGAAGCAATTTAATCCTAAAAACCAAAAATCATTAGCTTTAAGAACCCATTGCCAAACAAGCGGATGGAGCTTAACAGAGCAAGATCCTTTTAATAATGTAGCCAGAACTTGTATCGAAGCAATGGCTGCTACTTTAGGTGGAACTCAATCTTTACATACCAACGCATTGGACGAAGCTATCGCTTTACCTACTGATTTTTCTGCTCGAATAGCAAGAAATACGCAACTTTATATTCAAAATGAAACAGATATAACCAAAGCAATTGACCCTTGGGCTGGTTCTTATTATGTTGAAAAACTAACCAAAGAAATTACAGACAAAGCTTGGGCTTTGATTCAAGAAGTTGAAGAACTTGGAGGAATGGCTAAAGCTATAGAAACTGGAATTCCTAAAATGAGAATTGAAGAAGCCGCAGCTAGAAAACAAGCCAAGATTGATTCTGGAAAAGAAATATTGGTAGGCGTAAATGCTTATCAGACAACAGAAAAATCAGACATTGAAATATTAGAAGTTGACAATACTAAAGTAAGAATATCACAAATAGAACGCTTGAATAAAATGAAAGCGGAACGAAACAAAGACAAAGTAGAACTCGCTTTAAACAACCTCGCAATTGCTGCCGAAACAAAAAAAGGAAACCTATTAGAATTAGCTGTGATTGCCGCTAGAGAACGAGCTTCATTAGGAGAAATTTCAGACGCTTTAGAGAAATCATTTAAACGATACAAAGCCACTATTCGAACAATATCAGGCGTATATTCTACAGAAGCTATGGAAGACAAAGACTTTATAAAAGCGACAAAAATGTCGGAAGAGTTTGAAAAAATCGCAGGAAGAAGACCTAGAATCATGGTTGCTAAAATGGGACAAGACGGACACGATAGAGGAGCTAAAGTTGTAGCAACATCATTTGCCGACATCGGTTTTGATGTTGATATTGGTCCTTTATTTCAAACCCCTGAAGAAGCAGCAAAACAAGCAGTAGAAAACGACGTTCATATTCTTGGCGTTTCTTCTTTAGCTGCAGGTCATAAAACGCTTGTTCCGCAAGTAATGGAAGAATTAAAAAAACTAGGAAGAGATGATATTATGATTATTGCTGGTGGAGTAATTCCTCAGCAAGATTATCAATTTTTATTTGATAAAGGTGTAGCAGCAGTATTTGGACCTGGAACGAAAATAAGTAAAGCAGCTCAAGATATTTTAACCATCTTGACAGAAGCTTATTCTTAATATGAGCTACTATTTTTGGCGGGTATTGTTTATATAGACTAAAACTCGATCCTCTTTCTATAGTACATTTTTAGAATGTGCTATGAGCGATGTGATCAATTCTAAATACGGTTTATTTTAGAGCTGATTCTTTTCGATTAGTTAAAATAGTCTAGTCCTCTGCTTTTAAAACTGACCTGAGAAAGCTGAATTATTATTTAGGGTTCACTGAAAAAGTCTAAAAAGCATATCATATGAGGCAACAAAACGAAGCTGTATGCATATACTGCGAGTTGCAGGCAACGAAATAGGATGTGTTTTTTAGGCTAACGACTATTCAACTGCACTAAAATTCTTAGTATAATAAAGAAAACCTTGCATTTTAAAGTCTGAAAAACTACTAAAACAGCAGTACTACTGATCTCGAGTGTTTTTCAGTGAACCCTATTTAGGTTCGAACTCTATACTTTTCAGACTACAGAAAATAGCTCTACGGGATTTACAAAGTAACATTATTGAAAAATTATAACATAAAGTAATTTCCTCTAAGTATTATTCACCTTCAAACCCAACAATTCCACCAGTCAATTTGGTTAAGTTTGTTTTCGACTCTATAATCAGGTACATCGAATCAAATAAAGAAACTCCTGCTCTCAAATAAGCCAATTCAATATCTCTAAGGTTAAACGAGTTAATTAGTCCGGAATTTTCTTTTAAGTGAGCGATGTCTAAATTTTTCTTACTGACTTCAAATGCTTTTTTATTTACTGAAAACAGATTTGTTCTAGCATTGTAGTTAGCTAGTTGAATCAGTAATTGTTGATTCAGTTGCAACTTTGTTTTTTCAATATTCAAGCTTTGGATATCTTCTTGGATTTTGACATTTTTAATGGCTCTTTTTATTTTACCTCCATCAAACAATCTAAAAGCTAGCGTGAAATTTCCAAAATAATTTATGGTCGTACCCGCTCTATTGTCTGCACCTAAGTAATATTTACTGTTCGTGTATTGAGCTCCTGTATTAAACGAAATTACTGGATATAAATTTGCTTTCGCTATTTTTAAATCTTGTTTTGATAATTCTAAATTAATAAATTGGTTCTTAAGATTCTGATTGTTACTATTCATTTTTTCAATCAATTCTTTTGACTCAAAAATTGGCATTTCAGTTTTTAGACTCGTTGTCAAAACCCATTCTTTTTGAACGTCTGTAGCCATCAATAAATTTAAATTTCTTATTGAATTTTGATAAGCTAATTTTTGCATAATTAAAGCGGAAGAATCTACTAAATATGCCGATTCAAATTGTAATAAATCAACAGTAAGAGCTGTTCCCAGTTCTTTCTTTATTTTTTGATATTCATACTTATCTTTCGATAATTTTAAAACGTTCTTAAGCAATGAAATTTTCTCCCGTTGTAACTTCGCATTATAATATCCTAAAATAATCCCTTGAATTGTGTTTTCAATAACCAATGTTGCGTTTCCTTCGCTTTGTAAAGTCAGTTGTTCTAGTTTTGCTTTGTTTGCTTGTACTTTGAAACCGTTAAATAAAGTCCAATTAACATTTACATTGCCTTGCAGAGAATGTGAACGTATAATCTGTTTGATAAAAGCTGTAGGATTATTACTTTGATCGGAAAGTGCATTACCTTGTTCCAAATTTAAATTAACACTTGGATATCTTCCTGCTTGTCCCCAAGTATTGTTATTGGCATTTATTTCTACGCTTTTGTTTGAAATAATAATGTCAAAATTTTGAGCTAAACCAACTTTTACAGCATCTTCTAAACTGAGTTCGTCTTGCGCTACAGAAGTAAAGCCTATCAATAGAATAAAGGAAAGTAAAAGCTGATTCATAAAAGTAGTTTTTTGAAGCCACAAAGATAATTTTTTATTTCGAATTAAATTTCTCTAAAATGAGATTTAACAATCTTTGTCCTTATCTTGGCACACTCAATGTAATTAGCTTTTTAGGCAAAACTATCAATAAAACAAAGCAGGACTATTCAATACACTTACTAAAAGTTCAATAAAAAACCTTCTAATAATTTTCACAATGAAAAGAATCAAAAAAAACATCTTATTAACAGTTGTATTTTTATAGAGAACACTTAAGTCGAGTTATAACTAATTAAGGAGGTTTACATATATACATATATATATCTACCCACTAAGATAGTTTATCTACAATTCAATCTATAAATTCCTGTCTCTTATACACATCTCCGAGCCC
>WFNC01000096.1 GCA_015488785.1 Flavobacteriales bacterium
GCACTCCAAATCGTTGTGTTGAACCTAAGACAGCATCAGCATCCCATTTTCCTGGAGCTTCTAAAATTACTAGACTCATAATATCGGCAACTACAGCGACCATGGTTCCAACTTGGTGTGCTTGGTCTGTAAATGATTTGAATGAGTAAACGTCTCCATTGTTGTCTGGATATTGAACAATAGAACCAAAAAATTCTTCTGTTGCTTTAAATTCAAATGGGTTTCCAAAAACAAGCTCTATGCCCTGCGGAATTGCTCTTGTTTTAAGTATTTCCATTGTTTGTGGGAAAAGTGTATCTGCAACAAAAAATTTGTTTACTCCTGCTTTTGTTTGAGCTCTTGTTCTAGAGTGGAAAAACATTAACATAGCTTCTGCGGCTGCTGTACCTTCGTCTAATAACGATGCATTTGCGAGCTCCATTCCTGTTAAATCCAAGACCATTGTTTGGAAATTTAACAAAGCTTCTAACCGACCTTGAGAAATTTCTGCTTGATAAGGTGTGTAAGCGGTGTACCACCCGGGGTTTTCTAATACGTTCCGTTGTATTACTGGAGGCAATATTGTATTGTAATATCCTTTACCTATGTATGTTTTAAAAACTTTATTTTTACTTGCTAATTCTTTTATATGCGCTAAATATTCGTATTCTGTTAAAGCTTCTGGTAAATCTAATTCCTTTGACAATCTAATGTCGGCTGGAATCGTTTTTCCAATTAATTCATCAATAGATTGTACTCCAATCTTGTTTAACATTTCGTTTTGGTCTTCTAAAGAAGGTCCAATGTGTCTTTTTGATAAAATATCTTTATTCATCGTGTAGCGTTTAAAGTTTGAATAGTTAATAGTTATGCAAAGATACTCAAAACATATATACTTTTTTATTCTTCAGAAAAAAATGTGATTTTATTCTGATTTAGGAGGTTGGTTCTATTTGTAAACATGTGTTGTACAGACCTTTTCTCTTTAAACTTACATTTTTTTTCTTCTTTTAGAATTTTTACTTCTCATAATTTTGATGTGACTAATTGTTTATCAAACAACTTGAAAACAAGTAGAAATTTAGATAGAAAATCAAATAATTAGGAAAATATAACTATATTAAAAAAAAAACATTTTATGTACAAATTAACATTATTATTAACGCTACTAACAAGTTCTCTACTTGCTCAATACTATCCTTTAGATTCTATATCTTGTCCAGGCTATACAAACTTCAACATGGATTATCAATCAAAAATTGACTTACAAGGAAAAAGCAGGCAAGAATCACCTTGGGGATTTCAAGAAATATATATAGGAAATGCAATTCACCACACTGTCTCTAGTGTTCAGGATTATTTGAATCTTGTAAACAATAATACTACAGGATGGGAATGGAGCGATACAAATACGCATATTGTGCATTTTTCAAGTGGTACATATATTTTACCGACTGTAAGTACTTATTATCTGTTTAAAGTTCCATCAAGAACCATAATTCAAGGAGCAGGGATAGGTATTACCATTTTTAAAGCCGTGAACAACCTCTCTTCCCCAATTGCTTTATTTAACATGGAGAATGCAGAGGATATTGTTTTAAGAGATTTTAGTTTTTATAATGAAACTATTGATAATAAATGGTCTATAACTAAAGCTAATGATTGGGCAGGAGGTGTTAGAGAGAACTTTTTATTTGAAAATATAGAGTTTGATGATGCGTTTGGTTCGATAGGTGTATCTCAACCGGGAGGAACAAAATACAATTTTGTAACATTTAGAGGTTTGAGAAAAAGAATAGGAAATACAACTGCAAGAATTAATCAAAACTACACAACTCCAGTACCTGTTACTTATCAGTTTTCAAATATGAATAGTGCAGGTATTAAGCTATCAGGTCAATTGGGAATTCGGCATGGTAATAGTGTTGTTTTTCATGATTGTATACTCGGAGATAATATTTCTGCTACGTTAGATATCTATAATAATTATGTAGAAATAGTAGAAACATCTTTTATTGATCCTCTTCATGATCACTCGATTAAATCGCCAAATGGTAATCACATCTATATTCATGATTGTGATTTTGAATTAACCTACACTGAAAAAATAATTAATAACTCATATTACAATCCTACTTTTTACACACATGAAGGAGGAGGGCTTCCTAATTATCATTTCAAAAACATAACATTTACAAGGAATGGATTGATAAGCAATAACGGGACCGTCCTAATAGAATCTGAGCCTTTTACGCTATATGATAATAGACCTAATAATGTGTCTGGAGATATGGTTTGGGAAGGGATTTCTTTCGTTGGTTATACACCTCAGCATCAGGTAGTAGGATTTCCTAATGTTCAAACAACACAAGGCTATGAAGCGATTAATTATACCACACACACCTCTTCAATCGCTCAATTAAAAAATTTACAACAACCAAATTTCACATTAAATATTGACAATAGAATAGGTAGTTCTATTATAGATAATAAAGGAGTCTATTCTTGGGGAGGAAATACCGACGGACACATCGATTATGCAAGAGATAATAAGACTTTTATCGGAACTAAAGCAAATATGAAAACGAGAGCTTATATTACAATGCAAAACGCTACTGTAAAAAACATCTACAATAGTAAAATTTCTGGAAATAGTTCTGCTCCAACGGCTGATAATGTAATCGTTTCTGGAGGAACGAACATTGGAGATACATTATTTATTAACTACAACTATTCTGACCCATTTTGCATAGGGGAAGGAAATAGTACTATAGCTTGGAGTACAGCTGTTCAAGAGCTTCAAAATAGTACTCAATCATATTATGTTATAACGAATTCAGATTGCGGTACAAGTATTGGAGCTTGGGTACATCCTATTAATTCAAATGGCGACACTCCTACCTTTGCTATTCCTGCATCTAATAATTTTATACAAGTTGGAGGAACGATAACATCAGTCCAATCTGTCGTTACGTGTGGAGGTTACACTTGGATTGACGGAAATACCTATACAATGAATAATAATTCAGCCACATATACATTAACAAATGTAAACGGTTGTGATTCTATTGTAACCTTAGATTTAACAGTTCAAAATTTAGATTTATCTATCAATATAACTGGAGATGTAGTCACTTCAAACGAAGTAGGGGCTAATTATCAATGGTTACTTTGTGGTAATTTGTATACTCCTTTAGCGAACCAAAATAATCAAAGTTATACAGCGGTTCAAAATGGACTATATGCAGTAGAGGTATCTAAAAACAACTGTGTAGATACGTCTGCATGCGTAACAATTAATTCTGTTGGAATTCACGAATTGAATCAAGAGCAATTTAGAGCCTTTCCTAATCCTTCAAATGGTGTTTTTACAATTACGATCAACAACCCTAATGATGCGATAGTATCTATTTATAACAACATTGGTCAATTAGTATTTAGTAAAACTAAAATAAATTCAGAAAACACGCCTATTAATCTGAAGCAACCAAAAGGAATCTATTTTGTCGAAATTAGGAATAATAAACATTATGAAAGAACTAAAATTATAATTGAATAAATTCTCTCTAACTTCCTTAATAGAAATTAAAAGCCTAATACTTGTTATATAATTCAATATTTTCCATCACGTCAAACATCTAATACAGATTAGAGTACATTTCTATTACTGATTAGATTTTAAACTATCGGGAAATACGTCATATATTAGATTAGAAAATTTAAACTCTTTTAAGTAAATTGTATCATAGATATTTTGACAATTAGAATTTATATATTTTCTCCGCATTCATTTATATAATTGGCAAATGTTAAACAAATCAATTTCACAAAAAAAAGCCCTTTGAACTAAATCAAAGGGCTTTTTTTTTATAATAAGTTATAGCTTAATTTGCTAAAGCTTCGGCTCCACCAACTATTTCTAGTATTTCACTTGTAATAGCAGCTTGTCTTGCTTTGTTATAAGTCAATTGTAAATCTTTCTTCAAGTCTGTAGCGTTATCAGTTGCTTGGTGCATTGCTGTCATTCTAGCTCCATGTTCTGATGCGTGAGAATCTAATAATGCTTTATATAAACGAATCTTTAAAGAATTAGGAATTAAATCTTTTACAATTTCTTCTTTAGAAGGATCGTAAACATAATTAATTTCGTTAGAATCGTTAGATTCTTCTGCAACTTCGATTGGTAAAAATTGTTCGTTTTTTACAATTTGAGATGCGGCATTTACAAATGAATTATAAACAACTACAATTTTATCGTAACGTTTAGCCTTGTAAGCGTCCATTAATGTATCTGCCATTTTACCTCCATTTACGAAAGTTAAATCATTCCAAATCTCTTCAGGATTTTGATAAAGCAATTCATCTTTAGTTGTCCACTCGGTGTATTTCATTGCATCAATCATCTTTTTACCAACTGGTAAAACAGAGATGTTACAATCTTTAAATTCTGTAGTAGCCAAAACTTTTATCTTTTTGGTTACATTATTATTGAATCCACCACAAAGACCTCTATTAGAAGTTACACCTACAATTAGAACGTTTTTAACTTCTCTTTCTTGTGCATATTCATTTTCAGAAGCATCTAAAGAAGAAGATAAGTTAGTTAAAATCTCTTGTAATTTTTCTGCGTAAGGTTTCATTTGAGTAATCGCATCTTGCGCTCTCTTTAGCTTTGCAGCCGAAACCATCTTCATTGCAGAAGTAATCTGCATTGTAGAATTTACAGAAGTTATTCTGTTTCTTATTTCTTTTAAATTTGCCATTTATTAGATTCAAGATTTACTAGATTCAAGACTTAAAAACGATAAGAAGCAAGACTAATTCTAGTCCTGAGTCTTATCGTTTGGTATCTTAATATCTAAATTTTAATACTTAGCAGTTAAATCTTTAGCTACTTTTTCGATTGTATCCGTTACTTCGTCAGTTAATTTACCTTTTTTCAAAGTTGATAAAATATCCGCGTGTTTATTCTTCATAAAAGATAAGAATTCTTCTTCAAATTCTTTAATCTTCTTAACAGGAACATTTCCTAATAAACCTCTAGAACCACAGTAAATAATTGCAATTTGCTCTTCTACTGGTAATGGCGACCCTTCATTTTGTTTCAATATCTCAACGTTTCTTGCTCCTTTATCAATTACAGATTTTGTAGCAGCATCTAAATCAGAACCAAACTTAGAGAAAGCTTCTAACTCTCTGTATTGAGCTTGATCTAACTTCAATGTTCCAGATACTTTCTTCATTGATTTAATTTGAGCAGAACCACCAACTCTCGATACTGAAATACCAACGTTAATTGCTGGTCTCACACCTGAGTTAAATAAGTTAGACTCTAAGAAAATTTGACCATCAGTAATCGAAATTACGTTGGTAGGAATATAAGCAGAAACATCTCCTGCTTGCGTTTCAATAATAGGCAAAGCCGTTAAAGAACCTCCTCCTTTTACCATTCCTTTTAAAGATTCTGGTAAATCGTTCATTTCTGCTGCAATAGCGTCAGATGAATTTACTTTTGCTGCTCTCTCTAACAATCTTGAGTGTAAGAAAAATACATCTCCTGGGTAAGCCTCACGTCCTGGAGGACGTCTTAATAATAAAGATACCTCACGGTAAGCAACAGCTTGCTTAGACAAATCATCATAAGTAATTAATGCTGGTCTTCCTGTATCTCTAAAAAACTCTCCAATTGCCGCTCCTGTAAATGGTGCGTAAAATTGTGTTGGAGCTGGATCAGATGCATTAGATGCAACGACTACAGTATAAGCCATAGCTCCTGCAGCTTCCAATTTGTTTACAATTCCTGCTACAGTTGATGCTTTTTGACCAATTGCTACATAAATACAGTAAACAGTTTCTCCTCTATCGTAAAATTCTTTTTGATTAATAATTGTATCAATTGCAACAGTAGTTTTACCTGTCCCTCTATCTCCAATAATTAACTCTCTTTGACCTCTTCCAATTGGAATCATAGCATCAATTGCTTTAATTCCTGTTTGTAAAGGCTCATCTACTGGTTGTCTAAACAATACACCTGGAGCTTTACGCTCAATTGGCATTTCGTATAAATCACCTGTTATAGGTCCTTTCCCATCGATAGGCATTCCCATTGTATCAACAACACGACCTAACATTCCTTCTCCAACTTTTACAGAAGCAATTGTTTTAGTTCTCTTTACAGTATCTCCTTCCTTTACTTTGTTAGAAGATCCTAAAAGTACAGCCCCTACATTATCTTCTTCAAGATTTAGTGCAATACCTTGTAATCCGTTGTCAAACTGAATAAGTTCTCCGTATTGAACGCTTGAAAGTCCATAAATACGAGCAATACCATCACCTACTTGTAGTACGGTACCGACTTCTTCTAATTCTGCTTCTGTTTTTAATCCTGAAAGTTGTTCTCTCAAAATTGCTGAAACTTCTGCTGGGTTAATTCCTGCCATTTTATTTACCTATTTATTAATTAGATTAATTTAGTTTTATATTAATTTGTCAATGCTTGTTTCAAGTCATTTATTTCTCTCAAAATACTCGCATCTATTTGTTTATCGTCCACACGAACAATAAAACCTCCAATTATAGAAGGATCTATCTTTTCTACCATTTCTACAGTAGCGTCTGTTTTCAATAAATCAATAATATTCTTTTTTTGATTGTCGTCTAACTTTACTGCTGATGTAATTTCAGCAACAATAATGTTTTTATGTTTTTTGTACATTGCAATAAAAGAAGTTGCAATGTCTTTCAACAATGAATCTCTTTTTCTTGTAGAAACCAACTTCAAAAAGCGCGTTGACAATTCTGAAATTTTAGAACCAAATAATTGATTTAAAATTGTTTGTTTTTTATCTGATTTTACAACAGGACTATCTAAAAGAATAGACAATTCTTTACTCCCTTCAATAGTTGAAGCGATTAATTCCATATCGTTAAATACAGTATCTAATTGGTTTTGCTCTAGGGCTAAATCCAATAATGATTGTGCGTATCTATTTCCTGCTAATGAAACTCCCATGATTAGTTTAAGTTTATATCATTAACCAAATTATCAACTAAAGCGACTTGTTTGTCATTTGAAGATAAATTTTCTTTTACTAATCGTTCAGCAATAGAAATCGATAATGTAGCAACTTGCTTTTTTATTTCTCCAACTGCAGCAGCTTTCTCTTGCTGAATCGTTTCTCTAGCCGAAACTAAGATAGAATCTGCTTCCGAACCAGCTTTTGTTTTAGCCTCTGCTATAATGTCTGCTTTTATTTCTCTAGCTTCTTTCATCATAGCGTCTCTTTCTGCTAAGGCGATTTTTCTCAATTCATCGTTCTTAGCATTCAATTCTGCCATTTCTTCTTTTGCTTTGTCTGCAGCAGCTAAAGCTCCTTCGATTTTACCTTCTCTTTCATTTACAGCATCCAATATAGGAGTCCATGCAAATTTCTTTAAAAGAAACATTAAAATCAAAAATGTGATTAACATCCAAATCGTTAATCCAAATCCTGGTGTTACTAAACTTAACATATAATTGTATTTATATAAATGTACATTTTGCTGTACGGTACTTTTGTTTTTATTAAAACATAATAATAAATCTAGTAGTCAGCCAACCGCTAACTACTAGATTTAAGTTTTTTAATCGAAGCTCTACTGCATCCAAAATGTAGACGCAATTGCGAATAATCCTACTCCCTCGATAAGAGCTGCAGCAATAATCATTGCTGTTTGAATTTTATCAGTAGCTTCTGGTTGTCTTGCAATTCCTTCCATTGCTGACCCTCCTATTCTACCAATTCCAATTCCTACTCCTATTACAGCAAGACCTGCTCCTACTACTCCTAATCCAATCATACTCGTACCCATAATTTATGTTTTGTTTTGGTTAATAATTACTTGTTAATGATGTGCTTCTTCTGTTGATATCGAAATAAATAGCGTTGCCAACATGGTGAACACAAACGCTTGTAAAAAAGCAACCAATATTTCTAATACTGAAATAAACAAAGCTAAAGGAATAGCCATAAATGCTCCTCCGATACTTTGAAATATAAATATAATTCCGATTAATGACAACACAACGATATGTCCTGCTGTAATGTTTGCAAATAAACGAATCATCAATGCAAATGGTTTTGCAATTACACCAACCAATTCGATCGGTGCTAATAATATTTTTACTGGAACTGGCACACCTGGCATCCACAACATGTGACCCCAATATCCTTTGTTTCCATTTA
>WFNC01000097.1 GCA_015488785.1 Flavobacteriales bacterium
GGGATATTATACTTTGCTCGACAATTTAATTGTAAAATCTGATTTTCAACTCAACCAAAACGATTCAATCTTATATGAAGGTGACATGAAAAAAGTACAGGCTAATATAAATTTAGACAACGGATATATTTACGGTTTTTCTGGAGGTATCAACCTATCGTTTAATCGCCACATTAAACTAAAATCGACTTTAAATTACACGGTAGGAAGAGCGAATTCAACCAATCAACCATTGGCACACATTCAACCCTTGTTTGGAAGAACTAGTCTAGTTTTTGATTTACCAAAATGGGATATTGAATTTTATTCTGTTTATAATGGAAAGAAAAAGATAGCAGATTTTGCACCAGGAGGAACCGACAATAGAGATGAAGCTACAATTGATGGAATACCCAACTGGTACACGCTAAATATTAGAGGAGGTTATCAATTTACTTCTAAAATTTCTGTTCAAGCTGGCGTTCAAAATATATTAGATGTTCATTACAAAACTTTTAGCTCAGGAATTAGTGCTATCGGAAGAAGTTTTAATTTATCTGCCCGTATTTTGTTTTAACAAAAAGAAACTCTTAACACCAATTAGATATTGACTTTCGTTTTAAGATTCAGTACATTGACCATAAATTATGATAACTTATACATTTTGTTAACTCACATTTTCTCTTCTCATTTTTTATCGTAAATTTGTAACCAATGTATAAGGTTGAACAATATGGTTATAAAAGAATATTATACACTTTCTGAAGCTTCAGAAGTGTTAGGGAAAAGTAAAGAAACTTTAAGAAGATGGGATAGAGATGGTAAATTATTAGCTCTAAGAGAACCTATAAGTAATTATAGAATTTATAATAAAGAACAACTTAATCTATTTCTAAATGTAATATCCAATGAAGTTGAGGATATCGTTGATAATTATGTGAAACCGATTAAAGAGTTTAAGGTTTTAGAATTATTTGCAGGCGCAGGAGGATTAGCAATTGGACTTGAAAAGGCAGGAATAAAATGTACCGCTTTAAATGAAGTTGATAAATGGGCTTGTCAAACGCTAAGGAAAAACCGTCCAAACTGGGAAGTATTAGAAGGAGATATTAAATCTTTTAATTTCACTAAATATGAAGGTGAAGTTGATATTGTAACAGGTGGATTTCCTTGTCAATCTTTTAGCTATGCAGGAAAAAAATTAGGAATGAAAGATGCAAGAGGAACTCTTTTCTACGAATTTGCAAGAGTAGTTAAAGAGGTTAAACCTGCTATATGTATTGGAGAAAATGTCAAAGGGTTATTGTCTCACGAAAAAGGTAAGACCATTGAGGGTATGATTTCTATTTTAGAAGAAATTGGATATAATGTAGTACCTGTTCAAGTTTTAAAAGCTATAAATTATAAAGTACCTCAAAAAAGAGAAAGAGTTATTTTGGTTGGAATAAGAAAAGATATAGATATTAAATATTATTACCCCGAAAAACATACTACAATTTACAATTTATCAGACGCTTTAAAAAAAGGAGAGTTATATGATTGTGATGTTCCAAAATCTGAGGGTTCTAAATATCCCGAACATAAAAAAGCTATTCTGGATTTAATACCACAAAAAGGATACTGGAGGAATTTACCTTTAGATCTTCAAAAAGAATATATGGGTAAAAGCTTTTATTTAGGAGGAGGAAAAACTGGAATAGCAAGACGTATAGGTTGGGATGAGCCAAGTCTGACGCTTACTTGTAGTCCTGCTCAAAAACAAACAGAAAGATGTCATCCAGATGAAACACGACCATTTACTGTTAGAGAATACGCGAGAATACAGACATTTCCTGATGATTGGCATTTTGAAGGCTCTGTTTCTCAACAATATAAACAAATAGGAAATGCTGTACCTTGTAACTTAGGGCAAGAAATAGGCTATTCAATTGTGAGATTTTTAAACTCCTATTACAGTCAATTAGATAAAAAACAATACATTTGATTTAAATTCATTGTATATGTTGACTAATAAAGAAGCGAAAGAAATAATTAAAGAAACAGTAAAGAAGAGCATAATCGATTTTGCTCAAAAATCATTAACGAAAAAAGCTAAGTTTCAAATTCTTGATTTATTAATACCCAAAGAAAGAAAAATCAGGTCTATTGTTGGAGGGTTAGAAACTTCTTTAGGAACGACATTGTGGGAACCCTTAGCAAAAGCACTTGCGCTAAAAAATGGATTTGAAGTAATAGAACAAAATTTAGAAAGCCCTGTTAATATTCCTTCAAACCTTAGTAATACTCTTCAAACAATTCTTGATGAAAGAAAAAGGAATAGTGGTGTATATAACGCGATTTCAAGCCATAGTGAAATTGTAAGAGTTTGTCAATCTTTTTTAATTAGACCAATAGACTCTTTTGAATCAGCACCAAAAGGTTTTGGAGTTGATATTTGGCTAAAAAAAGACGGTGTAAATTATTTTTTTGATACTAAAACGGTACAACCTAACATAGGTCAATATTCTAAATTTGTCGAACAAATTCTTAATTGGTATTCATTTTTTTATTCACGATTCCCAGATCAAAAAGCTGAAGCAAGAATTGTGTTTCCATATAATCCACATAAAGATATTTTTTGGAATAAAACAATGGGAAAAGGTAAACCTCTTGAAAAAGATAATGAAGGTTGGGTTGAAAATCAATTTTGGAATTTCTGCTCTGGATTAGATGACACCTATTCCATTATAGTAGAAACTTTTAAAGAATTAAGAGATAGTAAAGAGTTGGAAGCTGATTTAGATAAAATGCTCAGTTAATATTTTAGCTTAATTTTTGAACTCAGAATGCTTTTATTAAATGTGTTCTCATATTCAGGTAAAAAGTACATTGAACCATAAATTATGATTACACATGAAATATTAAACCGAAAAGGAGCTCGAAAACTAGACGCTATACCTACAGAAGTATTAGATTTACTCAACAAAGGAGAAATAGAAACAGCTAATTTAACC
>WFNC01000098.1 GCA_015488785.1 Flavobacteriales bacterium
CGGGTGACCAATCATAAGTTAACGGATTAGAAGGTGCTAAATTTATAACTGTAATTGTAGTTTGTTCTCCTCTACACACTTCTATATTATGTGTGATATCCAATTGACCAGAAGTTACAATTACTTTTACACTATCATTTAACAAACATCCACTTTCGCTAATTTGAACGTAATAAGTAGTTGGATTTGTAGGACTTATCGTAATTGAATTATCTTGAATTGGCGTATTTAAGGTATCTGAAAAATTACTATTAGAAGACCATACAAAATCATTGCTTGTACCATGTGTATCAGCCCAAATATCAAAAACTGAAGTATCACTACATAAAATAGTATCGTTGCTAACCGAAAGTTGAAGGTTGATTACATTTACATTAAATGAACTATTATCGGTACAATAACCCGAAGTTGCAACTACATTGTAACTTGTATTTTGATTTGGACTTGTAGAAATAGTAGGCGTTCCATCTCCTAAGATAATTTCTGCATCAGGTGACCAATCGTAAGTGATTTGAGTAGTATTAAAATCATTCTGAGCATTGATAGAAATTGTATCTCCAAAACAAATAGAGCTTGGAGCAATTACTTGATGATTACTAAAAACCGTATTTATTTGTACACTATCAACAAGAATACATCCATTATTTTCTATTTTTACGTAGTAAGTTCCATAATTATTTCCACTTATATTTATACTATTATTGGTAATTGGACTGTTTAAAGTATCGGATAAATTTAGCGTTGAAGACCAAATATAATTGTTTGTAATTCCAAAAGAATTTGCTGATAAATCTACATTCATTGTATCGTAACACAAAATAGTATCATTGCTTACCGATAGTTGAATTGGTGTAATTGTAATATTATGTTGCAACGTATCAAAACATCCTCCATTCTCAGCATATAAAATAAAATTTTGAGAAATTTGTGGGGTAACAATAACCATTGGAGTTCCATCTCCATTTAAAATAGAGGCGTCTGGTTCCCAATTATAATTTACATTATTAGTAGAAGCAGTATTAGTAGCTTGTAATGTTATTTGACTTCCTTGGCAACCAACAGAAGGTCCTACAATAGCAGTTTGACCAAAAACAATATCTACCGAAACACTATCCGTAATTGTACAACCATTGCTCTCTGCTAGAATATATAAAGAAGTATCGTTTTGAGGTAATACAGCTAATGAACCATTGCTTACATTTCCATTTATAGTATCTAAAAATTGACTGGTTGTTGACCATACAAAACTGGTATTTCCTAGCGATGAAGTAGCTACAAAATTAACACCTAAATTAGCATTACAAACAATGGTATCGTTTGGAATAAAAACATCAACCGAAGTTACATTTACCAAATGATGTAAGGTATCTAAACATCCTTGGGTATTTAGAGCTACATTGTATGTTGTAGTCGTTTGGGGATTAACAGAAATAGAACTCGTTCCATTGCCCGAAATTAGATTAGTTGTTGGAGTCCAATTGTAAAGTGTGTTAACTCCGTTTCCAAAAGTAGAAGTCGTATTAATTGTTAAACTATCTCCTTGGCAAATATTTGACTGTCCTGCAATTGTTGTATTTCCATAAACTGTAGTTACTTTTACACTATCGGTAACTGTACAACCAGCTAAATTTACTTGTGCAAAATAAGTTGTAGTTGTTTGAGGGATAATATTTAATACACTATCAGTAATAATTGTATTTAAAGTATCGCTAAAAGTGTTTGTAGAAGACCATATAAATTGATTACTAGAACCAAAAGAATTCATTGTAATATCCAAAGTTGAACTCGAAAAACATAAAGTAGTATCATTCGAAACTGATAATTGAGGATTATTTATAATTATATTTTGATGAACTGTATCGGTACAAGTTCCATTAGAAATCAGTAAAGTATAATTTGTTGTGGCTAACGGTGTAGTAAAAGGATTTGGAATTGTAGTATTACTCAATCCTGTTGCAGGAGACCAACTGTAAGTAATCGTAGGGTCAGAATTAGGCAGTAAACCAATTTGAACTGTTTCGTTCGGACAAAGTTGTATATCTTGAATATTACTTGAAGTATTACCCAATACTGTTATAATTTGTTCAATCGTATCGGCAAAGTTACAAGAAGCATTATCTGTTACAATTAATTGAATGGTATAAGTTCCCGCTTGATTATAAGTATTACTTGGATTTTCTAATGTACTTGAATTTCCATCACCAAAATTCCATTCGTAAGTTGTATTAGGTTGTACTAAACTCGTATTATCAAAAGTATAAGAATAAGGAGCACAACCCAAAGGAGGAACTACAAAATCAGCTACAATGGAAGGTATTTCAAAATCCATTTTAAAAACAGCTAAATTACAATCATCATTATTAGTGGTAGAAACAGCATTTGATGGTAAAGTTGGCATATTTGAGTCTCCACCACAACCAGAACAGATTGCTTGATAAATTTTTCCTTTACGATCAAATCGACTTGTACCTCCATCTACATGTTCGGGCGCAGATGGACTTCCAAAATAAGATCCATAAACTAATCCAGATGCATCTAATTCCATAACCATCATATAAAAATCACTTCCATCAGTAGTGGATTGAAATGCATCAGATGAAATAGGCATATTAAACGTATTGGTTGTATTATTATTTAATGAAAATAAGTGATTTACATTTCCTCCCCAACCCGACAAATATATTTTATCGCAAAGATCGACTAAAAATGCTGTTGGAGAAATATTTATTCCTCCTCCTGCTCCAAAAACAGTTGAATAAACTCTCGAATTTAATTGCGGTGATAGTTTACTTATAAATTGTCCACTTCCTGGAATATTCCATGTTGCATTTTCTATAAAGTCGGTTCCTGTATGTTCGGTTTGACCAAATAAATAGACATTATTACCTTGATCTACTTCTACAAAATAACTTTGATCGTAAGTTGAAGATCCGTAGTAAGTTGAATTTATAATATTTTGACCATTCTTACTTACTCTTGTTACAAAACCATCACTTCTTCCTCCTTGAAATATCGTTTGATATGCTCCATTTGTAACTGGAAATTGTAGCGATTCTGTTCCTCCTGTAATCAATAAATCATCGTTTATATCTAACGCTAACGAATATCCTGCATCGTGTTTTTCTCCTCCAAGAAACGAACTCCAAATTACATTTTGTAAACCATTGTCTAATTTTGTAACACAAGCATCTATTTGTCCTCCCCCATAAGTTTGTTGAAAAGCATTAGAAGTGACAGGATAATCTGAACTTCGCGTGCAACTGACTACATAAATATTATTATTTTTATCAATATCTATTTCCCCTCTTATTTCATCAGCATAATTATACCTCAATATATTTAGAAATCGATTGGTAGAAGTAGAGTTTAATCCATCGTTTTGTGAACCTCCAAGATAAGTTGAGCCTAATAAACTAGAACCATTTGAACTTAAATGAGAAATAATTAAATCAGATCCATTTACATAATTCACCCCTAAACCTTGTTGAAGATTATTGGGTGTTCCTCCATTAAAACTATTATCATAACAACCAGCTGTTGTCGGAAAATTAGAAGAACTTGTTGTTCCAAGAATAAATAATTCATCCAAACTATTTACAATTAAACTGTGTGGTAATTCGTCGCTATTTCCTCCTAAATAGGTAGAATAAATTAAAAATGTTCCTGTTGTATCAAATTTAGAAATTGCAATATCTACAATTCCTCCACTAAATGAAGTGTTGTAAGCTCCAAGTGTTGTAGGATAAGCATTGCCAAAAGCTGAACTTGCTGAATATAAAAATCCTTTGGAATCAAAAGTGGCTGAATAACCAAAATTATCAGAAAAAGAACCCGAATAAGTAGAAAATTTAAGCGTAGGATCAATTATTAATTCATACTCCTTATTATAGCCTTCTGGAAAGTCAAATGATAAAACGTTGTTTTCTAAAATATAATTACAAACTATCTTTATTACTTTATTATTAATAATCTGATAAACAAATGGCTTATCTTCTATTACATGATTGACACTGGTATAAATATGAAGTCTTTCTTTTCTAATTTCTACTTTGTCAGCTCCTTTGTATTCTAATTTAATTTGACTAGGATCCGCTCCTTTTTCTACTATAAAATCGTATTTTAAATCAAAAAGTTTAGTGTATATTCTAGCATTTACACCATCATATATATTTGTATAATTTACCGTATGAAATGCATTTACATTTCCAGCCCATTTGGATTTATCATTCCCTAAAAAATAATTGTAGTATTCTGGGGTTTTATCCGATCCTATTAATTTTGGATTATCATTACAACCAACAAATTTTACTTTGTAAGCGTGCCAATCCATCTTTTTAAAATCTCGGTTAATGGTTTTATCATAATGAGATGCTATGTATTTATTTGCTTTTTTTACATCAATTAAATCAAATAAAAATCCATCTTTTTCAAGGTAAAAATAGCCACTTTTAACATCAGCTTTATAAAGTACATTCTTATGCCATTGATTTTTATTTTCAATAAACTTATACCCCCCTTTATGCGCTTGCCCAAAAATAGAGACATAAGTTACTATAAATATTAAGCTATTAATAATTCGAAACATACTGCAAGATACATAAAAAAAAATAGTTTTATTTAATCGTATCTTGTTATAACTAATAGATGAATGTTTATATCTATTATAGCTAGGTTCACTTTTGAAAAGTTGGTTTAAGTATCTTGCAAAAAAAATAAATTTTATGAAAAATATTATTACAGTTTTATTAGTCGCTTCTACATTATTAATCACTTCTTGTAAAGGAGAAAATATTGAAGGAAAGTGGAAAGTTGATCCTTCTACAATAGATTTAGTTTTAGGAGAAGGGTTTCCTGATTTTATGAAAGCTGGTGTAAACGAAGCTATGAAAGAGGCTAAATCAGATGAAAATAAAAGTGAATCGGAAAAAATTACATTAAATTTAATGCCAAACGGTAAAGCTATTCTTTCGCATGAAGATGCACCAGAAGATGATATAGAATTTACATGGGAACAAAAAGGAAAATCACTTCATTTAAAAGGAAAACACGAAGAAGAAAAATTTGATATTACATTAGATATATTAGAAACTTCAAAATCGGAAGTAAAAGTTGGATTTAAAGGAGAATCTATTTTAAAACAAATTAGAACTACAAATCCAGAATTACTAAAAGACGTTCCAGCAGTTTTTAATTTGGATGAATTGGTAAAAGGTGGAAGTGTTTCTGTTCTAATAAAAAGAGTAAAATAATTAAAAGTATCCTCTAAAAAGTAAGCGGAATTTTGCTAATTATTTACCTCTAAATATTTTGGTATAATTGTAGTTATAAACACTGTAAATATATTATAATTAAAGACTTACAGAGTTGTTAACAATAAAAGTAAAAAAGACTTAATAACTTGTTAATAGCGTGGGATAAAAAGTGAAAACTTTAGCTTGTTTAATCCATTTATTATTTCAGCTATAATTATATTTGAAACAAGCACTATAAGTTATCAAAAGTTTATAGTGATTTATTAACGGTTTATAAACACTGATTTCGTAAATTTGAAACGTAAAGTTATTAAACAATAAAAATAAATTTAAAAAGTTAAATTTGTTGATAACCATCTTAATATTATAAAAACCAATAAATTAAAAGAAAACTAATTGTTCATAACCTGTTAATTAGTTTTCATAAACCATAAAAACAAGGAAATTGAATAAAAGTTATCAGACATATCAACACGCCTATAATAATAGTAAAAATATAAATTTTAAATCTTTTTTTTTATTTTTAATATTAATTGTTCATTTCTCATTTTCTCAGAATTTTGGAGCTCAAGAAAAAGTAGATCCAAATGGGTATAATGTTTTCTATTTTGAAAACACAAATATAAAGAGCAGTGAAGGAAATTTAGAAAATGGAAAACCAAACGGATATTGGAAAACCTATTTCGAAAATGGAGAAATTAAAACCGAAGGAAACAGAACTAATTTTTTATTAGACAGTGTTTGGAAATTTTATGGAGCACACAATTGTTTGGAAAAAGAAATAACTTATGCAAATAACATAAGAGAAGGTGAAACCAAAATTTATGATTCTGTTGGTCATTTACAAAAAACGATTTCATATTCAGAAAATCTAATGAATGGAGAAACAAAAGTATTTTATCCTTCTGGTAAAGTTTTTGAAAAATATACAAACAAAGACAATAAGAGAAATGGAGATTATCTAAAATTTGATACTACCGGCACAATCATAACAATGGCAAATTATGAAAACGGTTTTTTGAGAAGTGAAGAAATTATAAATCGCTTTGATAATGCTGGTCAGAAAAATGGACTTTGGAGAGAATTTTATGAAAATGGAAAAGTAAAATGGGAAGGAAAGTATGCGCACGGAAAACTAAATGGGGTAGTCAAAGAATACAAAGAAGCTGGAGGTCTAAAAGAAATAACAAAGTTTGAAGAAGGAAAAATAGATGAAAAGGCAGAAGAAACAATTTTTATAGAATTGAAACAAAAAATAAATCCCGATGGAAGTTTGCTTGTCGGAGGATATAAAAATGGAAAAAAACAAGGAATATTTAGATTATACGATTCCACAGATGTTCTAAAAAATAGTTTTGAATACAACAAAGGAATATTATCTGCCGAAGGAATATTAGATTCAGCAGGATTGAAACAAGGAAGTTGGAAATATTATTATCCAAACTCAAAATTAAAAGCCAAAGGAAAATATTTAAACGGAAAGAAAGAAGGCGAATGGATTTTTTACCATGAAAATGGAGTAGTGGAGCAAAAAGGAAATTATAAAGATGGACTTTCACAAGGAATGTGGCAATGGTGGTACGATAACAAACAATTACACAGAGAAGAATATTTTAGAAACGGACTTGAAGATGGAGAGGTTGTAGAATATGATACCATCGGAAACGTACTGACCAAGGGAGAATTTATTGATGGAATGCGAGAAGGAAAATGGTTTTATCACGTGAACGATCACAAAGAAACAGGAGAATTTAGAGATGATTTAAAGCACGGAGTTTGGAAATCATTTTATAAAAATGGGCAACTTGCTTTTAAAGGAGAATATATAAATGGTTTACCAATTGAAAAACACAAGTATTATCATCCGAATGGAAAATTAAATTGGGTTGGTTCTTACTCTGCTGGTTTTAAAGATGGTGAATGGAAAGAATACAATAATATTGGGACATTAATTTATACCGTGGAATACAAAAGAGGTGTAGAAGTTAAAATTGATGGATTTAAGATTAAAGCTATAAAAGAGTAGAAATATTATAT
>WFNC01000099.1 GCA_015488785.1 Flavobacteriales bacterium
GGAGATACAGGAGTTTATATGGTTGGATTAACGATTTATAATGTACACGGTTGTTCAGACGTTGTTTATCATCAAGTAATGATAACACCAGTAGAAAATATATTTGTCCCAACAGCATTTTCTCCAAATGGAGACGGAGAGAATGATGTCTTGTATGTAAGAGGATATTTAGATGGATTGTATTTTTCAGTTTATGATCGTTGGGGTAAAAAAGTATTTGAGTCCAAAGATCAGAGAATGGGATGGAATGGAACGATAAACGGAAAACAAGCAGTAGAAGGTGTTTACATGTGGTATTTGGAAACAACGATAAACGGAGAACCAAAAAAACTAAAAGGAGACGTATCTTTGATACGATAATAAAATAAACTAAGGACTTATAGTCTAATGTCTATAGGTTTAATGAACGCGTTAGGGATAGGAACGGCATCCTTTTTTGTTTTTTACAAAAAAGATATAGTGGATAGCCCGACCTTTAGGTAACGCCCAAAAGAAGATAAATATGAAAAAAGGAATACTATATATAGCAATAATGATTTTTAGCTTTGAAGTTTGGAGTCAAGATATACATTTTTCACAGTTTGATGTAAATGTGTTGTCTATCAACCCCGCTTATGCTGGAATGTTGCAAAGGGATTTTAGGTTGGCTAATAATTATAAAAATCAATGGGGGAGTATTGGGATTCCATATTCTACTTTTTCGGTGGCTTATGATATGAATGTTTTGAAACAAAAAGCATTTAAAAAAGGGATTAGTGACATTGGAGTAGGAGTGAGTTTTTCGCAAGATAAAGCAGGAACATCAAATTGGTCTAAAAATCAGTTTGGGTTATCGCTTTCTGCAATTCAAGAAGTGGATCGACATACCAAAATGTCTTTGGGATTGCAAGGTGGATATGGACAAAATAGTGTGACAGTAGATAAATTATCTTGGGACAATCAGTTCGCAAACAGTGCTTACGACGAAACGCTACCGACTAGAGAGAAGTTTGCTAATTCTAGCAAATCTTTCATTGACGTTTCTGGTGGGCTTTTATTGGAAAATAGAGAAACGGAAGATAAAATATTCACTGGAGGAATAGCGTATTACCATATCAATAAACCGATGTACACCTTGTTTTCTAACGACAGATTGCCTTCTAAAATCGTTGTGCATGCAACTTATGAAACGCCAATTGGAAGTTCTTTGACCATGAAGCGGATTATACCTAAGCTTTTGTATGCTAGGCAAGGGAAACATCAGGAAATAATAGCAGGGGCATTGTATCGTAATGTAATGAAAGAATCTTCGAGTCATACGACTTTTGCAAATGAAACTTATGTCGATTTTGGAGTTTATTATCGTTTCAACGATGCGTTTATCTTTTTAACGGCTATTGATTATAAGAATTTTAGGTTTGGATTTAGTTACGATACCAATGTTTCTAAATTGGCATCTGCTACAAGATCGAGAGGAGGTTTCGAATTCTCGTTGACTTACAAAGGGTTTTTCTCTGACAATAGAATAAAACTGAAAAAAGCTTAAACTTTTTTATGGAATCTTAAACTTTTCGGTATCTATTTAAATGAGCGCGTTTAGAAAACAAAATTATTTAATAAAAAAAATAGATATGAAAACAATTAAGAACATAATATTAGGACTATTCCTTACGATAGGAATTACAGCTTTTACTCAAAATACTTCGGGAGAAATAAAAGGAAAAGTATTTGAATTAGAAACAGGAGAAGCTTTGCCTTTTGCCAATGTATATGTAAAAAAAGGCGAGCGACTCATTGGGACTACAACCGATTTTGACGGAAAGTTCACCTTGAAACCACTCGATCCAGGAACGTATAATTTAACCATTTCTTATGTCGGAATGGATACCGTTTTGGTAAAAAGTCTGACAGTTGCTTCTGAGAAAATTACCTACATTGATGACGTTCACATGGCGTCATCAATGTTTGGAGTTGTGAATGTAGTTTGGACACCTCCCGTAATTGACAAAGGAAATCCATCAATAGAACATATTGGAATGAAAGAAATACAAAACAGTGCATTGGTACGAAGTCCAGCAGCGTTTTTATCCGCTTCAGTAGGAGGAGTCAGTCAAAATACATCAGGACAAATAATTATAAGAGGTTCTCGACCAGGAGCAGTCGGTTATTTTGTCGATGGTGTAAAAGTTCGTAGTTTAGACGGAATACCAGGGCGATCAATAAAAGGGATGTCTGTTTACACAGGCGGAGTTCCCGCACAATACGGAGATATTACAAGTGGAGTTGTGATTATAGAAACAATCGGATATTTTGATTTGTACAATGCGAATAAATATAGATAGTAAGTCTTTGGGCGTTTATACGCGCTGTTCACTAGTAGTTTTAGCCTGCGAAAAAAGTTAAACTAACCCAAAAAGGAGCTTATAAAATCGCTCTTTTTGGCTAAGTTTAACTAATTTCACAAACCAAAAGCTAACGTTACCATCCCTAACGCAAAAAAAGAAAAATTTGTTCAAATCAAAAAGACATATCGCCAAACTGACTGACGAAGAAATAATACTTCTTTATCAGAAAAATCAGAAGAACAAATACATAGGAGTTCTGTACGAACGTTACTATCATTTGGTCTTTGGTGTTTGTTTAAAATACCTAGGGAGTATAGAAGAAAGTGAAGATGCGGTAACTTTGGTTTTCGAAAAATTGATGCTAGATTTAAAAACAGCACAGATTCATAATTTTAGTGGTTGGTTATACATGGTTTCAAAAAATTATTGTTTGCAACAATTAAGAAAAAAGAAATATTCGACAGTCGATTTTTCGACATTAGAAAATGTGCTACAAGAAGAAAACGATTTGCAACTCGAAAAAGAAAAAGTATTGGAACTTTTAGAGTCTAAAATTGAATTGTTGAAAGACGAACAAGCGAAGTGTATTACACTTTTCTATATCAATAAGAAAAGCTATGCAGACATTGTTTCATTAACCAATTTTGATTTAAAAAATGTAAAAAGCTACATTCAAAATGGAAAACGAAAACTAAAAATAATGTTGGAAAGTGATTATAATGAATTTTTAAACGAAAAATCATGAGCTACAGAAACGAAAAAATAATTAATTTCACACATCAGCATTTTTCTGATTATTATAACGATAAATTATCTTTAGACGATAAATATTTGTTTGAAAGAAAATTAAGGAACGATCCGTTTTTTAAAGATGCTTATGACGGTTTCAAAACTAATCCTCAAGCTTTTGCTTCTTTGTCGAGGTTAGAATTGAAAAAGAAAAAGTTCACTTCCAGCTACTTAACTTTAGTTGTTGTTAGTTTTATCGCTTTGTTTTTTGTCTCAGGTTTTCTATTCTTTTATATTCAGAATGATGTTCGAGACGGTCAGTCTAATGCGCTTTATGAAATAAATACGAAGAATGAATTGAAGAAAATTCAACTAAAAGAAAGTCAAATTTCAATCGCTAATGTCAAAACATCAGAAGTTGAAGAAGTTGTTAAACCCAAAGTAGTTTACACACAGCTAGTAGAAGAAGAAAAACAAAAAGAAAGATTAAACGAAATTGAGGTTTATCAATCAAATAATGTAAACAAAACCGAAGAACCTTTAGTTTATGTAGAACATAAAAAGCAATTAAAGAAAATAGAGTTGAAACCAGCTTTAGAACTAGAAACCAAGCTAATACCGCTTGTATCTATTCATGGATTAATAAATGTAAATTATGAAAAAATAGAAGACAATAAGACCATAGCAGTACAAACATTCATTATAAATGGAACGCCTGCAAACAAAGAAAACGATGCGTCTGATTATTCGGAACCGTCGCACCAAACACAAATTATAAAAGTCCCTTACGTCAATTATTTAAGTAACATACAGTTTGATTTTAGTCACAATAAATTCAAAAAAGCATTAAAAGGGTATCAAAAAATATTGGAACAATATCCAAACGACTTAAACGCTCATTTTTACAGTGCAATTTGTTATTACAACCTAAACCAATCAGAAAAAGCACTTTCTCATTTGCAAGTCGTAAAAACCCACCGATTCGACACCTTTCGTCAAGAAGGAGATTGGTACAAAGCTTCAGTCCTCTACGATTTAGGTCGAAAAGAAGAAAGCATAGAACTATTAGATTACATCATTAAAAAAGAAGGATTTTACGCAAATCAAGCAAAAGAAATGAAGTTAAATATTCAACCCTAAATTTAAAAGTCTAGAATCTTTCAGTCCTGAGTCTTAAAGTCTTGAATCTTAAAGTCTTAAATCTTCCCGTCTTATTTTCAAAATTCCCCAACCACAAAACGACCACTATCCTCAAGAATACCATTAACCAATAAAGAAACAATATAATTTCCAGCTTTCCAATCTTCAACATTGAGGAGTAGAGATTGGTGTAGGGGAGCGGAGTAAACCAATTTCCCTGTAATATCGTGTATTTTTAGATTCGCATTTTGTTTGTAGTTGTTCAACGAAATAGAAAGATTACTATTCGTCAAATTAGGACTTATAGTTAGTTTTGTATCTGAACTATTTAAATTTAAATCTTCAATACCTACAGTACCTCTTTTCCAACCAAAAGTATATTGACCTAGTTTCAATTCGGCTACATTCACACGTCCATAACCATCGGTTTTAGAACCTAAACTACTAAATGTACAGTTGGTGACAACCGTCCAATCATCGCCCGCATTTCTACGGTAAAATAAAACCAAACTATCTTCATTAAAACCTGCAGTAGTTGTTAGTTCGGTGTCTAAGTTTCCTGATGCATTATTTCTACCATTATAATAAAGCTTCATCGACGCATCAAAAGTTATAGGCAATATACCTGTCACAGACCAATATCTTTCTGTTGAGATGTTATACAAAAAGTTTTTACTATTATCTTTAAAAGCATCGGGAGCAACCCAGTTGTGCTCAACTTTCAAATAAGCAGAATCACTAATGTTATTAACCGTTGCTTGAAAAAAAGCATAAGAAAAGTTTTTGATACCAGTAGAATTTAGAATCTTGCTTTCAGCTGTCACTGCTTGACTTATCTTATCTCCATCATTCAAATAAGATAGTACAGGAGGAAAAGAAGTTGTAAATTCAAAAGAGGCATACTCACTTCCCATCATGAAATTCTGCGTGTTTTCTTGCCAAGTCAATCCTCTAAAAGTAACTTCCAAAGGAACGTTAGTAAAAAAGTTGGGAGCAGCTCTCAATTTCTGACGGACATAAATCGTATTGGTATAACTTCCTCCATTACTAACTGTTTTCATCGAATCAATACTAAAATGAGGAAAACCAGGATTAAAAATCCAATCATTAAAAAAAGGAGTAACGTTTACATTCGTATTTGCATTTATAAAATCTCTAAAATCGTAAGCGTCAACATCTTTGTATTTATTGGCTTGTAAAAACGCTGTTAGAACAGAAAAGAATTGAGCACCTCCCAAATAAGAACGTAAAGTGTGAGCAACATCAGCTCCTTTGTTATAAGAGTGCGAACCATAAGTATATTCGTGAGGAATACCATGCAAAGCTCTAAAACCATCGTCGTCTATATGAGCGTGATGCAAAACATCTTTATGATTTTTTCGAATGTCTTCTAAGTAGGAGTCGTATCCATAAACGTGTTCCAAAAACAACCGTTCCGAGTAAGAAGCCATTCCTTCGTTTATCCACATATCTCCAGCTGTTCTACAAGTTACCAAATTACCCCACCAATGATGCGACAGTTCATGCGCCATCAATGTCTCGTAATTCAAAGATCCATCGACAGAGCTTTTGGGGTAAGCAATATTTGTAGCATGTTCCATTGCTCCAGCATTAAAAGGAACTAAAGAATATCCAACTTTATCCCATTCATAAGGTCCATATCCATTCTCAAAAGCAGTTAATGCTTCGGTCAGGTTTATAAAAGAATTTTTAAAATTTGTAGTATCACTCGCTTCAGCTGTTAAGTAAATCGGAGTACTCGAATTCGTAACTGAACTATTGTAGGTTTGTGCAACGTGGGTGTAATTAGCAACAGCAATGCAAGCCAAATAAGTTGGGATTTCTTGATTCATTCGCCAAGTCGTTGTTTTTACAGTTCCATTAACCGATTCAGAAATAGGGAGACCATTACAATATGCGCTTTTAGAAACATCTGTTTTTATATTAAAATCATAAGTAGCTCTTTCAACAAAATTATCGAAACAAGGATGCCAAACACGCCCATAGTTGTGAGGATTATCTTGAAAACCAACACCTAAATTGTAAGAATAATTCCCTTGAAAATACCAACCTCCCCAGCCACTCGGATCACTTTGTGGAGAACCATTGTAATAAACAGTTAAAGAGGTAGTATCTTCATTATTCAAAACCGTAGGCAATTGAATCGTTAACAAAGTGTCATTATAAGTCGAAGTCAATAAAATTTGATTTTCATCAACAATAGAATCAATAGTCAAGCGAAGTAAGTCTAAATTCAAAGTAGAAACATTGTTTTTCAAAC
>WFNC01000100.1 GCA_015488785.1 Flavobacteriales bacterium
AAAAGGAGAAGAAAAAGGGTTATACCATTTTGATTATCTAGCTTATTCAAATGATTTGTTCTTAGGGATTCATCAATTAATATTTAACGGTAAAAAAGAACTAAAACAGGCTATTTTTAACGCAGAAGGGAAACAGAAGTCGAGTTGGTTCACTAAGGTATATCCGCTAAGAAATGAGATTGCAAGAGTTGAGGATTTAAGACCTGTTTATGTAAAAGGAAAAGAAGTAGAATATAAAAATCATTATAATTATGTAAAATTATCGACAGGTGAATTAATTACAACATGGCGAGTAGTTGCTAAAACAACATGGAAAGGAACTAGACGTAAGAATGATAGTATTTTAGCTTATTTGTACTTAGCTGCACCAATCTTAAATTTAGAAAAATCATTTTTTAATACAATATTCATCAAAGAATTTGAATTCGATAAAAAACAAAATTCGATACTATTTTCTGGAGGTGATTTTCACAATGGAATGGCATTGGTGACAAAACGAATAAGTGAAGTAGAACAAAATAAATTTGGAACAGAAATCACAAAAGATAAAGTTCTTTACGGATACATAGATTGGTATGGTGATTTGGTTATTCCATATAAATTTACGGAAGCTTCTGCTTTTAGAAACGGATATGCCGTAGTTGGAAATGGAAACAATTACGGAGTGATAAATAGGAGCGGAGGTCAAGTTCTTCCTTATACAAAAAAAATGCTTGGAGGTTATGGAAGTGGTGTTTTACCTTTTTTGAGTGAAGATGCTAAATGGGGATTTGTAAACTTAAAAGGAAGAGAACAAATTGCTCCAAAGTATGATGAGGTTACACTTTTTTCTTACGGTTATGCATCAGTTAAAAAAGGGAGGTATTGGGCGTTGATCAATACCGTAGGAGAACTTATTTTACCTTTCGAATATCGAAAACCTATCGAAGTCATTTCTACAACTAAAATAAAGGTACTTGAAAATGGAATTGGCTATGTAGAGAAAAATATTTCTGATTTGTAAAAATAAGAAGAGAATTATTTTTCAATCGCCCAATAAACAGTAATTTCAGCGGTGTTTTTATCAAAATCAATTAAATCAATTTTAACTTTATTAATTTCTGAACCCGTTTTTTGAGATAAGTCCGTTAAAAGTTGTGCTTTGTTTTCAGGTTTCAATAATTCTACTTTGTTATAAATAATCGACTGTTTTGCTTCCGTTTTTGGCGTTTTATACTTGCTAAACCAAATCTTTTCCATTGCGTAGGTGATTATTATAATAGCGAAATTAGCAAACAACAGTTCAGCATAACTAACCTTTTTGTTTGTTAAGGCATTTATAACCGAAACGCCTATTACTATAAATAAGTAAGTCATTTCTTTTACGGGCATGGTGTTGGTTCTGTATCGGATAATTCCAAATATAGCAAATAACCCTAGCGCCATTCCTGTACCTAGTTCAAACTTTTTTAGCGTGAAACTGATGAAGAAAATCACTATTCCAAGCATGAAGAATGAAAAAGCATACTCTTTTTTCTTACTGTTTGTAAAATATAACCCCCTTACGATTATTAAGATAAAAATAAAGGTTATCGCAAATTTAAAAACTAATTTCTCAAAATCATTGTCATAATAATCAACCCCTAAAAAACTGTTTAATAAAACCAATAAACTCATAATTCTCTATTTTTTTGCAAGGTAATATTTATATATCATTACCTTAGTAAAAAAAATAAAATTATGTTACAAGAATTTATCACTTCAATGGGAGTTGGAACCATATTGATCGTTGTCTTAATCTTCAAATCAATTGTTATTGTTAATCAAAAAACATTTGCAGTTATTCAACGTTTGGGAAAGTTTGAGAAAATGGCAGGAGCAGGTTTAAACTTTATTATTCCTTTTATTGATTCTAAAGTTGGAGAATTAAACATGCGAGTTCAACAGTTAGATGTTGATATAGAAACCAAAACACACGACGATGTATTTGTTCATTTAAGAGTTTCGGTACAATACAAAATAATGAATGATAAATTGCAAGATGCTTTTTATGCATTAGAAAGTCCAAGACACCAAATTTCTTCTTATATTTTTGATGACGTAAGAGCAGAAGTTCCAAAAATGGAATTGGATGATGTTTTTTCTAAAAAAGATGACATAGCCGATGCTGTAACAAAAAACCTTTCTGACTCTATGTTTGAATACGGTTATATTATTGTAAAAGCTTTAATAACAGATATAGATCCTGATGCACACGTGAAAGAATCGATGAATAAAATTAATGCAGCAAAAAGAGAGAAAGAAGCTGCAAAAGAAGAAGCGGAAGCATTAAAAATTAGAGTTGTAAAAGCAGCTGAAGCTGATGCTGAATCTAAAAGATTATCGGGAGAAGGTATTGCGAAACAACGTTTAGAAATTGTAAGAGGTTTTAAAGAGTCGGTAGAAGATTTCCAAAAAACATTGAAAGATATTACGCACGAAGAGGTAATGCAGTTTGTTTTGTTAACTCAATATTTTGATACACTAAATAATATTGGTCAAAATGGAAAAAATACATCAATATTAATTCCTCACTCTCCAGGGTCAGTAAAGGATTTTCAGCAACAAATGATGGAAGGAACCCTTGTCGGTAGTAAGTTGCAATCGGCTTCTGACGAAGAGTAGATACTTTGATTAATGTGTGAAACGCAAGACTTTGAGGGTAGTTTGAGTATTGTAAAAATAGCTTTGATAAGTTGTTTTTTAGCTGTTAATATTTCTGCTTTAGCTCAGTTAAAAGCAGGTTTTGATGCTTTAGAATTTAAAGAAATGTTATTAATTTCGGCACAAATAAATTCAAATTTAGAACAAAAAAAAGAGTACCCGACCCCTTCATTATTTCAGAAGATGTATTCGTCAGACACGGTTGGGTTTGATAATTTGTGGGAGCTTTGGATTGGGGATAATACAGCTGTAATAAGTGTTAGAGCATCTACCAATAAAGAAATTAGTTGGCTTGCCGATTTTCAATCGACGATGACTTTAGCCAATGGTAGTGTTTCTTTAACTAAGTCCCAAACCTTTAATTATAATCTATCTTCTAATCCTAAAGCTTTGGTTCATACAGGTTGGTTATTGAGTTTAGCCTACTTGGTGGATGATATCGAAAGTAAAATAAAAGAACAATCTGCCAAGGGAATTAAGGATTTTATTATATCGGGTCATAGTCAAGGGGGAGCTATAGCAATGTTACTCAGAGCTCACCTGAATAACTTGCAACAACAAGGAGAAATAGCAACTGATTTAACTTTTAAAGTTTATTGTAGCGGAACTCCAAAAGTGGGTAACTTATACTTTGCTTATGAATATGAAAAAATAACCCAAGGAGGTTGGGGGTTTAATGTTGTAAACACTAAAGATTGGGTTCCTGAAACACCCGTTTCGATTCAAAGACTTAAAGATTTTAATGAAATCAATCTTTTTTCATCGGCAGAAAGGAGTATAAAACAACAACCATATTTAAAAAGACTGCTGTTTAATTTACTATTTAAAAAGCTACAGAAGCCAACAAAAAAAGCCGAAAAAAAGTACAGTAATATTCTGGGGAAAAGAGTCTCGAACAGAATTCATAAAACATTACCATTGTTAGAGATTCCTGTCAATGCACATTCGTTTAATTACGTCAGAACAGGAGTTTCTATATTACTGTTTCCAGATAAAGCATATTCTAAACTGTTTTCAGACACTAATGAAGACGTTTTTATTCATCACGCTTTTGAATCTTATTTATTCTTAATTGAACAATATATTTTATTAAATTAATCAATTTTATTAACACATGGACATCGCAATTCTTTCTCGAGACGAAAACATATATTCAACCTATCGCTTGATACAG
>WFNC01000101.1 GCA_015488785.1 Flavobacteriales bacterium
ATTTATACTTGTTCTTACATTTGGTATCTCGTATTCTCAAGTTGTTACAATATCTAATAATAATGTAAACGATTGTGATTTTACTTTATACGATACAGGAGGTGTTAATGCATCGGGATATTCAGCTAATCAAGATTTTACGACTACAATTTGTCCCGACGCAGCAAATCAAGCAATAGTGATGACTTGGTTTACTTTTACATTAGGAACAGGAGACGTAATGGAAATTTATGATGGAAATTCTACTGCGGCTCCATTGTTAGGTTCATACACTGGAAATGATTTGAATAACATTACCGCATATGCCACGATTAATAACCCAACAGGATGTTTAACCTTACATTTTACTTCTGACGGAACAGATAATGGTGTTTTCAATGCTTCTGTTAAGTGTGAGATACCGTGTGCTTATCCTGTGGCAGGAGTTTCAGTACCTACTAATACATTGTTTCAAGTTTGCAAAGGAACGACTGTGAATTTTGACGGAGCAGGGTCGTATCCTCAACCGGGGTTTACAATTGATGATTATCATTGGGATTTTGGAGATCAAACTGAAGAAAACAATGCAAGCACAACAACTTCTCATACCTTTAATAATACAGGAAGATATGTAGTGAGTTTAGAAGTAAAAGATAACAATGGTTGTGTCAATAAAAACGCAGCATTTATAGAGGTTATTGTAGAGACGGAGCCAATTTTTACTATGGACGGAATAGAAGTCTGTGAGGGAGAATTATTTTGCTTACCTGCTGCAAGTGTAGTTTCGCCTCCATTACCTCCTCCTGCAAATGATATGTTTGGACAAGGAATACATATTCCCGATGATGTGGGGAGTTGTTTTCAAGCGACTCAATTTTTCAATGTTTTTCCTGTTGGTTCTCATTTATCTAATATAAATGATTTACAAAATATTTATGCTAATATGGGACATACTTTTATTGGTGATTTAATTATTTCAATTATTTGCCCTTCTGGTCAGTCTGTGGTAATGCATCAACAAGGAGGAGGAGGGAAGAACCTTAATGGAGATTATTATTGGGATCCTGTTACAACCAATCCAACTTGGGCTGCAGCAGGAGGAGGAGGTACTTTAGCTCCAGGGACTTATGCGAGTGTAAATAATTTAAATGGATTAGTTGGTTGTGAATTGAATGGAACTTGGACATTGCAAATCTGCGATATGTGGGCGCAAGACGAAGGAGATGTTTTTGGATGGGGAGTCAATCTTAATCCAAGTCTTTATGTTGATTTAGGTGCGTTATCTCCTACAATAGGAGCGGGTAGTGATTCTTCTATTGTTTCGGGGCCGGGGATGGTATCATTATCTCCAGACGGAAATACGATTTGTGCTCAACATTCGATAGCTGGGACATACGACTACACTTATACCGTGACCAATAGTTTTGGCTGTGTTCACGATACAACTGTTTCTGCTGTTGTAAAACCTGGTCCAATAGTCAATTTTGATAGTATTTGTATTGAAACAACAGCGTCATTCACAAATTTATCGCAAGGAAGTACTAATTTATTTACTTACTCATGGGATTTTGGAGATGGTTCTCCAGTAGAGTCAACATCAGACGCTACACATGATTATTCCGCAGTAGGGTTTTACAATGTAGAATTAACAGCAGATGCAGGAAATGGGTGTACGGATGATTCGACAATGGTTATCGAGGTTTACGCAGAACCTACAGCATTATTTTACTATACTGATGATTGTTTATACAACGATCCTCAATTTACAGATGCTTCAACAGTTTCGGATGGGAATATAGCAACTTGGCAATGGAATTTTGGAGATGCTCCTCTCAATGTCATTCAATCAAATATACCAAGTCCAATACACCACTATCTATTAGACGGAAGTAAAGATGTAACACTCATAGTAGAAACAGACAAAGGGTGTAATGATACCGTTATGTTTACGACAGTAAGGTACCCAATACCACAAGTTGATTTTACTTTTAATCCTGAATGTGAATACGATTCTATTCCTTTTCAAAATCTAACGACTTTGAACGCTCCAGATCAAATCACAACCTGGGTATGGAATTATGGAGACGGAACACCTTTGTATGCCGATTCGGTTAACAGTCATTTATATGCGGAAGAAGGAGATTATGACGTGACTCTTATAGTATCTTCTAACCATGGTTGTGTTGATGATACCACTCATGTAATTGAAGTTTATCCAGAACCAGTTGCATTGTTTTCTAATACGACGGTTTGTGAGAATTTTAATGTAACCGAGTTTGCAAATCAGTCGTCGGTGATTACAGGTTTTTTGAATGGATGGCAATGGGATTTTGAAGATGTAATTAATAATCAATCGACTTTACCAAATCCATCGCATGACTATTTTGAAGATGGAATATATAATGTTCAACTTGTTGTAAAAACAGATCATGATTGTTATGATACGGTATCCAATTTAGTTACCGTTTTAGCAAAACCGACCAATTCTTTTGAAGCTTCAATTACAGAAGCTTGTTATCCATATTGTACTGATTTTACAAGTCAGACACTTTCAAACGCAACAAATATAGCAACTTATTTTTGGACTTTTGAAACAGAAGAAGATAGTTACAGTGAGAACAACACAGTTTGTTTCGAAAACCTGAACCATGTAGATGAAAAAGTATTTGACGTAACTCTAATAACCATGAATGATTTAGGGTGTTACGATACATTATTAAAGGAGGATTATATTACCGTTTGGCCCAAACCATTAGCTGTTTTTGAACCGTTACCTCCAGTTACAAATATGTATTTGACTGAAATTGATTTTGAAAATAATTCGGAAGGTGGATTTATTTACAATTGGAGTTTTGGCGATAGTTCTATAAGTAATGAATTTGAACCTTCTTATATCTATAAAGACACAGGTCATTTCGTAACCGAATTAATAATAATAACAGAGCATGAATGTAGCGATACAACCTACAGATTGGTAGAAATTGAACCTGTATTAAATGTTTACGTTCCTAATACCTTTACTCCAAATGGAGATGGGTATAATGATGATTTCTTCATAAAAGGTTATGCAATAGCACAAGAAGGTTTTACATTTATGATTTTTGACCGTTGGGGAACTTTAATCTATAAAACAAATGAGTTCAAGCCTTGGGATGGAACTTATAAAGGTACAGAAGCTCAGGAAGATGTTTATTCTTACGGTTATCCTAAAGGATTTGTTTGGTGAAGCTCACACGTACAAAGGGCATGTAAATTTAATGAGGTGATGAAATATAGAAGTAACGGAAAATTAATGCTAACAGGCGAATATTTAGCCTTAGATAATGCATTAGTTTTGGCTTTACCTACAAAGTTTGGGCAAAGTTTAGAAGTCAAATTCAAAGAAGGAAAAGGAATACTTTCTTGGAATAGTTTTACGAATGAGAATAGAAATTGGTTTTACTTATCGCTAAAAATAGATGAGTTTAAAATTTTAGAAACATCAGATATTAAAATTGCAACTACACTGATTAAAATACTCAAGTCAGCCAATACTATTTCTTCAAATAAGATGAATAATAATTTAGATTATTCAATCAGTACAGCATTAGAATTTCCACAAGATTGGGGGTTGGGAAGTAGTTCTACCTTGATTAGCAATATTGCACTTTGGTTTCAAATAGATGCTTTACAATTACATTTCTCTGTTTTTAATGGAAGTGGTTACGACGTTGCTTGCGGTAGTTCATTTACTGGAATTAGTTATCTAATTAACCATAAAAAACCAATCGTAAAACCAATTGATTTTAATCCTCATTTTTCTAATTCAATCTATTTTGTTCACCTAAACCAAAAACAGAATAGTTATAATGAAATTAAAAATTACAAACAGAATTTAAATGTAAGTCAGCTTGGTAAAGCAGTTGAAGCAGTAAGTAAAATAACAGAAAAGATAATAAGTGTAGAGTCTTTATCAGAATTTGAAAATTTACTAAATCAACATGAGAAAATTACAGCAACAATACTCAAACGGAAAACGATAAAAGAACTCTTGTTTAATGATTATACTAAAGGAATTGTAAAGTCATTAGGAGCTTGGGGAGGTGATTTTGTACTCGTTACAGGAAACGAAACAGATATAGACTATTTTAAAAAGAAAGGGTATAAAACAATTGTACCTTACTCCGATATGATATTGTAACTTTAATATAGTAAGGGTTCACTGAAAAACACTCAAAATCAGTAGTACTGCTGTTTTAGTAGCTTTTTAGATTTTAAAATGCAAGTTTTTCTTTATTATACTAAGAATTTTAGTGCAGTTGAATAGTCGTTAGCCTAAAAAACACATCCTATTTCGTTGCCTGCAACTCGCAGTATATGCATACAGCTTCGTTTTGTCGCCTCATATGATATACTTTTTAGACTTTTTCAGTGAACCCTAGTTAGCAATTCGTGTTTTTTATTTTAAGTCATTAAAAGTAAGTTTGAATACTGTCTTTTTAGAAAAAAGATTAAACATTGTACTGAAATTAGTAACTGTATCATTTTTTTATAAGGCTATTTGAAAAAAGAAAGATTCAATAAAACGTAGAACTATTTGTTTTGAGTATATTTGTTACACACTGTAATTGAATACCTATTCGATTTACAATTTATAAATTAGAAAGAGTTTTCAGAGACTCGAAACTCTAAAAAAGACAAGAATGACTATAAATCATAAAAAAGCCAGAGAATTTGGTAGTTTAGAAATTTTATCGAAACAAGCGGTAGAAGGGTTTATTACGGGGTTACACAAAAGCCCCTATCATGGTTTTAGTGTTGAGTTTGCAGAGCATAGAGCTTATAACAAAGGAGAATCTACTAGACATATTGATTGGAAATTATTTGGTAAAACAGAAAAATTATATGTTAAAAAGTATGACGAGGAAACAAATTTAAGATGTCAAATACTTATAGATACTTCTTCTTCGATGTATTTTCCTGCCAATTCTTATAATAAGATTGAGTTTTCGATAGACATGGCTGCAGCGCTAATTTATTTATTGAGAACACAAAGAGATGCTGTTGGTTTATCTCTTTTTGATGAACAGACATTTTTACATACACCAAGTAAGTCTAGTTTAACACATCATCGTTTTTTATTTTCTGAATTAGAAAAGAAATGGCATAATTACGATAAAACGAATCGAAAAAAAACGGATATCGTAAAAGCAATACATCAAGTAGCTGAACAAACACATAAACGTTCTTTAATTGTTATTTTTAGTGATATAATGGATTCAAAAGATAATCGAGAAGATTTATTTTCGGCATTACAACACTTAAAACATAGAAATCATGAAGTAATTTTATTTCATACCGTTGACAATAGTAAAGAAGTAGAGTTGGAGTACGATAATTCCCCATATACCTTTGTAGATATGGAAACAGGAGAAGAGATAAAGTTGAATCCTTATCAAGTAAAAGAAGCTTACAAAAATCAATTTATGGATCAGCAGAAAGCATTGAAATTGAAATGTGGACAGTATCATATCGATTATACGATTGCAGATATTAATGCTGGATTTAATGACGTATTGCTACAGTACTTAATCAAAAGAAAAAAAATGAGTTAAAAGTTTTGTTTTTGTTTGGTGAATTAAAACATTGTTTATATATTTGCACTCGCTTTAGGGAATGTCTTAAAGTAAATAACCAAGGTCTGGTAGTTCAGTTGGTTAGAATACCTGCCTGTCACGCAGGGGGTCGCGAGTTCGAGTCTCGTCCAGACCGCAAATATAAAAAAGCCTTATCAATCGATGAGGCTTTTTTTTGTGATATATTTTTAAGGTCTAACTTTTAGAATTAATCCATTTTCGCTTAACCCACAATAATTGGTCATGATTCATAGTACAGTTAAATTATGATACCATATTAAACTACTTTAATAACAGAAGTACAAATACTTCAGAATCTTTAATGCGAAAATCAAAGCCTTCGGAAGTCAGTTTTGAGGTGTCAAAAATATTGAATCCTTCTTGTACAGATTAACTAAAATTTATGCTTAGCCCACAACAATTGATCATGATTCATAGTACTTACCTATTGTTACAGAATTCAAAATATAGAGGTAAAACATATGTGTTTTTTTGTTTTGTGGATCAAACCGGAGAACTGTCGAACTTTTTGAAAGAAGATCTTGAGCATTTCATAATTTAACTGGTATTAATCCTTAAATACTTTCAAAACAGCTTTTTCATCTTTACTTGAAACATAAATAAAATAAACGCCATGACTAAATTTCTCTAAATTAATGTTTATTAAACCAGTGTTATAAACTTGATTCAAAATTATTTGTTGTCCTATTTCATTTGTAACTCTAACGTCAATTTTACTAAAGTCTTTATCTAATTTAATAGTTAACAAACCAGATGTTGGATTAGGATAAATAGTAATACTTGATTCAAATGAATTTTCTAGAATACCAACACCAGCTATTTCTGTGCAAGCTGATGTTTCTGTACAGTTATTAGCATTTGTTATCATTACTGCATAACTTCCATTTAATGTAGCTTCAAATGTTCGATTTGTTTCTCCATTTAAAATAGAAAAATTATCATCACAGTTTACCCATTGATACTGTAGACCGTTAGGGTTAGCTGTTAATGTTGTCGAATTTACAATTATAGTTGGATTGATTACATCTAACGTTGTAATTGTAGTTACTGTAGAATCACACCCTGCTTGGTTGATTAGATTTTGAACCACAGTTCCTACATTGTTTGCATCACAAGTGGTTTCGTTTATTGTAATATCATCACTTGCCAGTAACGTAGTAATAGTCGTTACCGTAGAATCACATCCTGCTTGGTTGGTCAAGTTTTGAACAACTGTTCCTACATTATTTGCATCACAAGTGGTTTCGTTTATTGTAATATTATCAACTGTATTAACTATTAAGGTGGTTACAAGAACACTATCTTTTGTTGGCGAAACAGCAATTGTATCGTAATAAACACCTGCTGTATTTTGATTAGCTCCTCCTAACATTATTGTTTGATTACTACATATTTCTTCATTAACATTTGTATAAACTATTGTTTTAGAAATGAGGTCAGCCGTTGCTGATTGAATAAAAAACTGAGAGAAATTTAAAATATTTGCTGTGTTGTTATACGTAAATTTACCATTATCTAAATTTGAAGCTCCTGTCAATTCCGTCCAGTTATTTAAATGTTCATTATCTGATCTAATAAATAATTTTGCATTAGCAGGGTTCCCTACTGATACTGTACTAACTGTTTTTAGACTGATAGAGTCTAATGCGCCAAAAGTTGTATTTGTTCCGTAGTTATTTACAATCCAATAATTGTCAACCGAAGGGTTGGTATTTGGTAAACTATCCGGCAAAACATTTAACCTGGTTAAAACAATCTCTCCTTGAGGATTAGATGTACTAAAATCAATGCCAATACCTTCATTTGGAAAAGAAACTAATCCATTTGAATTTATTGTTGCCCGTTCGCTTGTTCCTGGACCAACTGGAGCAGTTGATGTTACAAAATTAGCTCCATTAAGTAATGTTCCAGGACTTAAGCCTGCAGCATCAGCAGTTGAATTATCAGAATTAAATTGATAGTAGGACTTAAAATCAGGATCTGTAGCATTCAAGCCTTTTTTGGTTAAATGTCTTTGTTCTCTAATTTCATTTTGAGATAAAGCTCTTTTCCATATGGAAACTTCATCAATTTGACCTTCAAAATATTTTTCATATTGTCCTTTACCTATAAATAAACTACTAAGATCTGTAGGGTTTAAAGCTGTTGTTTGAACTTGTTCCCACTTTTGTTCGTTCATATATAAGGTTACTAAATTAGGTGTTACAACCATAGCAACATAGACCCATTCGTTGGTTGGAATTATTAAATTACTAGCACCAGACCAGCTTCCAGTCATTCCTGGCCATCTGTAATATAACTTAGATCCATAGTAATCAACAGTTAATCCAAAATTATCATTACAATGTGCGCACCATTTACCATTTGAGATTACCGCTTGAAAAGCTCTCAATGAATCAACTTTAATCCAAGCTGTAGTCGTAAAATTAGACACGTTTGTTAGGTTTATGTCTTGTATTAAAAAAGCATCACCATCATTCAATAAACTCAAAGTATTACCCGCAAGTGAATCTGCCTCGCATCCATTTGATACATTCACCATATTGTTTATGGTTTTAGTATTGGTATTTCCGTTTGCATCCGTAATTGAAAGAGAAACAGTGTAATCTCCCGGATTTCCAAATACAACTAAAGGATTTCGTTGTGTCGTAGAACTAATATATGTTGGTGCTGGAGTTATTGTCCAAGCCCAACTTGCACCTTGATGCTTTAACATAGAATGACAATCAAATTGAACTGAATCTCTAGTACAAAAAACAGAATCGGTATAAGTCATTGGCTGTGCAATAGGCGTAAATAAAGTATCTTTCATTTTTCGAGCAAAAACACCTCTACCAGCAGAAGCAAAGCGTAACTCGGCATCACGATAAAAAGGTCTTATTCTTAATGCTTTAGCTATTAATGGAAGTCCTGTAGAATATTCAATCCAATCAGATGTGTTTGTATCCCAATAAAATAAGGTGTTTTTAGTAGCCAGATATACTAAGTCGTTTGTTCCTCCTTGAATTAAAATATCTTTTATTTCTTCTGAATCAATTAATGCAGTTGTTTTATTTATCCAAGTTACTCCTCCGTCAGATGTTTTAAAAACTAGATTCCCAGCATCTCCTCTTGGTACAGCAATCCATACCAAATTTTCATCCTCTGGGTCAACTGAAATTCTAAACCGTCTTCTATTTCCTGATGGTAATGTTGTAATTGTCCAAGTATTGCCACCATCAATAGACTTCCAAATTTCATTATTATCCCAGTATCCTCCACCTGGATTGTAAGAGCAGTACATCACATCTGGATTACTTCTTGAAATTTCTATTTCATAAACTTTTCCATTTGCATTTGGAAAGGTAAATAGTGCTGAAAAACTAGCTCCTGCATTGGTCGATTTATATACCTTATTGTCTTTACCTGCAAAAATATGGTCTGCATATCTTGGGTCGTAAATAAAACCACTTGATTCTCCTGGTTGATAATGTTCATTTGGAATAAAACTTATAGCGTTTGTTTCAACTGTAGAATTACCTAAGACATCAGGCATTGTTTTTACTCTCATATCAGAACTACTATAGTGTCTTCTAAATATCATTTTTTTACCTTCAATAGGGTGTATGTAACCTGAAGCCTCTTCAACACCGCCTATATTATAGGCATTTCCCAAACTAAAACCTTCAACCCAACCTGTTGTTCCGTCATGATATTTTCCACCTGTATAAGTATCCTGATTCCATCCGACATTGAATTCCCAAAAGTGTGCAGCTTGTATTCCTCTATTTCTTGCAGAGTGTGTCATTAATTGATCATTTGAATAATTAACCCCTCCATCTGATGCTATCCAAACATCATTTCCTACAACTTCTATATCTTGAACATCTGCGTGAATATCACTCAATCGTTGACTTGCATCACCTCCAATAGAAGTAAATGAAGCGCCTCCATCAGTTGATTCTGATAAACGAATAGTTGCTACCCATAATTTATTTACATCCTGAAGAGATACTTCAAAATCAAAATTATAAAAACCTTGTTGAACGCCTGTTGGACTATAAGCAGAAACATTCCATTGAGCAGTTCCATTTTCTGGACCGTAAGGACCTCCATCTTGTCCAGCTGGATTTATCCAGTTATCTCCTTGATTTGTACTTTTGTATATTCCTATCCAACCATTATCTCCAGCTTTTGAGCTTCCAATTAAACATACATACACATAATCCTGTCCTGCAGGTGAAACAGCAATTTTACCCCCGCCAGCTATAGCATTTGCCATGTCTGTAGGCACGTAATATCCATTATCTTTTAATGTCCAAGTTATTCCTGAGTCATCACTTCTAAACACTTCTGCTCTTTTTGCTGCTGGATTATTTTTCAACACATAAACTATGTTACTATTAGTAGGATGAAAATCTATATCCCAGCATTTATCACTAAATTCTTGAGTCCAAGTTATTCCTCCATCAATTGATTTGTACAATCCAGTAGTGCTACTCAGAAATATTAAATTATGATTCGTAGCTGAATAAGTAAATTCATTCCCCGTACCATTTATGAAACTTCTCTCAATCCAAGATAATCCACCATCTAAAGTTTGATAAATCCGTTTGTTTGAAGCAACTAAATAGTTGTTTTCATCTGTGGGATGAATCTTAACAGCGGTATTACCACCACTAAAAACTTCATTTCCAGTTATCAACATCCAATTCTGAGCTTTATCGATTGTCTTATAAACTCCTCCGGCTTCTGTTCCACAAATGACAAGATTAGGATTTGTAAGTGAAGCATCAATACTACTAATGTTTTTATGCCAGGAAATTGGTTGGGTTGTATTTTCTTTAAAAGTTTCAAATGGTCCCATTGAAACCCATCCTAAATTAGAACCTAATGTTTTAGTTTGTAATAATTGGTCTCGTTTTTTTTTTCTTGTAATTGAAGTAGAATTTTGAATAAATGGGTCTTCAGTAATAATATAGCCATTATCATCAACTAATTTACTAATGTTATTAAACCAATATTTATGATTTTGAGTATGTGTAGTTTTTACAAATTCATTAGATTTATAATATAAAGCGTATTGTTTTTCAACTTCTATAACATTTGGATTACTTGAGTACATCAATCTAGCCCAAGTTGGTGTTGTGCTATTTAGTACAGGAATTGTTTTGAAATATTCATCTTTGTTTTGAGCAAAACTAAAAGTTGTTAGAGCGATTAATAGGACAGATGTTATAATCTTCATAGTTATAATTTTTTGTTTCAAACGAAAAATCAACTTTTTTATTATAGTCAATAGTTCGTTGTTTTGCTATTTAAGTACTTGACTGTTAGTTGTTTAGAGTAATTAAAATTAGATTGCCCCATTGATAATCAGTATATTTAAATCTATTTACAAAGTATTTCTAATGAAGATTATCGTAGGATTAACCAGTCACAAAGAACGCATAAATAAGGCATTAAACCAAATGCAAAATATTAATAAAAGTCAATCTAAATTTATACTCATCACATTGCGTAGATTCAACCATCAAGTGCAAGTTTACGAATTATCAGTACTGTACTGATAAAAAACCTGTTTTGGGGTTTTATATCCTAATATTTTCGAAAACAATTCTCTAATAAATTTAACTTTATGGAGTTCAATCGAATTTTAGAGCAATCAAACTGTAGTTCAACCTTGGCTATAGCTTTTGATCCTTGTCACATTAGTAAGTCAGGAAAGAAAACAGCTCAGGTTGGGTGGTATTGGTCTGGAGTTTCTAATACTTCAAAATGGGGCTTATTATTGTTACAGAATTCAAAATATAGAGGTAAAACATATGTGTTTTTTAGCCAAAAAAAAAGTCTTACATTTCTGTAAAACTTTTTTGTGGGCCCTGTAGGATTCGAACCTACGACCCCCTGCTTGTAAGGCAGGTGCTCTGAACCAACTGAGCTAAGGGCCCTCTTCTTTGTAAAGAGGGTTGTTAATTAATTGTGGGCCCTGTAGGATTCGAACCTACGACCCCCTGCTTGTAAGGCAGGTGCTCTGAACCAACTGAGCTAAGGGCCCTCTTCTTTATAAAGAGGTGTTAATTACTTAACGGGTGCAAATATACAAAAAACATTTTAATAAACAAGCTGTTTTTGTAATTTTTTTTTAAAAATGTAATAAATGCAGTGCTATCTATTTAATTTTTTCTTTATAATAAAAAGGTCAGTATATAAAAAAGGCTTACACTTCTAATGGTGTAAGCCTTTTGAGATTTTTAATGTCAATTCAATTAACTATTCTTCCTCCTTCTTTTCTTCAGGTTTTGGGAACATTCTCAATTGTTTCTTTAAGTTTTCAATGTTCTTTTTTCCTGCTTCTATTTTATTTTCTACTCCTTTAAAAAGAGATTCACTTCCCTTTGACATGGAGAAAAAGCCTAAGTTATTTTCATAATTAGCTATCTCCTTAGTCATTTCATTGATTCTTGTTCTAATTTTTTCTTTTTCGAATTGAATCGTTTTTAGTGGATTAGCACTCGACAATATAGAATTCATTTTGGCTTCAAATAAAACCTTTTCTTTTTCAGCTTTACTCAAGTCCAATTTGTCGTAAATATTATCTAAAGCCGTTTTATATGACTTGTAGATAGCGTCTTTATCTTTGAAAGGTACATTTCCAATCGCTGAAAACTGTTTTGAAAACTCTTTAACTTTAGCTAAAGTTTCTTTTATATCTTCAGTTGGTTTAAAGTCTTCTATTGTTTTTATTAAAGTTTCTTTTAGCGTTAAGTTTTCTCCATTAGCTTCATCTTGAACTTCAAAATGTTTCGCTCTTGATTCAAAAAAAGCATCACAGTTGGTTCTAAACTCTTTCCAAAGTTTTTGCTCATTTACTCTTCCTGCATGACCAATTTTTTTCCAATCATCTTGAATTTTTCTTATTGTTTCAGCTGTATCTCTCCAGTTTTTAGAATCTTTTAGTTCAGCCACTTTTTGAATTAAAGCTTTCTTTTTGTTTGCTTTTTCATCAAAATCATTATTTCTTTCTTTATAGAATTCAGCTTTATTATCGAAAAATGTATTCGCTATTGTTCTAAATTCTTTCCATATTGATTCGTTATTTTCTTTTGGAACAAAACCGATTTTTTTCCAATCTTCTTGTAAGTTAATTATTGCTTTAGTCGTAATATCCCAATCTTTGTGATTGTCAAATCGTTGAGACGCAACTTCTTTCAGTTGATCAATTAAGGCTTGTTTTTTTGCTAAGTTTTCTAATTGTACTTCTTTTTGTCCTTCGTAATGTTCTTTTATTCGATCGTATATTTTTTGAACTGTAGTCCAGTAGTCTTCTTTTAGGTTTTCCCAATGTTCTTTATAAGTAGGACCTATTTCGTCCCATTTACGTTGTAAAACTCGAACTTGCTTTTCTAGTTCTTTTATATTTTTGCTTTCTTGTAATTCTTTAACTTGATGAATTACTTGATTTTTTAAAGAGTAATTTATCTTAAGGTCATTGTCCTGTAAAGCTTTATAAATATTTATATTGTAACTAAAATCTTCATTCAATTTACTGTATTCAGCTTGCAATTTTTGATACGCTTTTTGAGGTACATTTCCAACTAGATTCCATTTTTCTCTAATTTCTTTAATTTTCCCGAATAAAGCACCTAAGTTTTCTTCTTCTTCTATTAAGTTTCTAAAATCAGTAATAATTTCTTCTTTCAGTAAGACGTTTTTCTCTTCTTCGTCTTTAATGGCGTTTTTATAATTTAATTTATTATTTTTGAACTCTTGGATTAAGTTCAATATTTGAGCATTTAGTTCTTTGTTTTTCTCGAACTCGGCAATTGCGTCTTTATTATCTTCCTCTATTTCAACTTTTTCTTCTTCTTCTTTTTTAAATAAAGTATTAAAAGATTCGATTGTTAAATTAAATTCAGCCTCTAATTCCTTAGAATATGGAGTACTTACTAAGACTTCTAATTTCTCTTTAATTGCTAATTTTTCTACCATTACGTGTTTACTTGTTTTTTATCAGTTATCAAATTTAATAAAAAAAAATAAAAAGCTAGCTAATTCCCCAATATATAGTAGAAACAATTTGCTTTTAGTTCTTTTTGAATCAATCTTTTGGTCAGCTCCGTTGTTAAACAGGCTTGAAAAATCAATGGATGTAAAGGCTTATACGTAAATATTAAATAAGAATTAATGGTTTGTTTTTTTTTAAAACATTACATATAATGTGTGTTAATCTGTTTTTACCCACTCAATTTTTTCAAGTCCTTTAGAAATTAACAATTCATTTGTTTTTCTAAAGTGATCGTTTCCAAACCAATACCCTCTATTCGCACTTAAAGGGGAGGGGTGTCCACTTTCTAAAATGGTATGCTTACTTTGGTCAATTAATTTTATTTTCTTTTTTGCAAAACCACCCCAAAGTAAGAAAACAACATCTTCGCAATGATCTGAAACTGCTTTTATAGTTGCATCTGTAAATTTTTGCCATCCAATTTTACTGTGAGAATTTGCTTCTGATTTTCTTACTGTAAGTGATGCGTTTAATAATAAAACTCCCTGTATTGCCCATTCTGATAAATCACCAGATTTGGGATATTGACAAGAATACTCATTTGAAATTTCCTTGAAAATATTTTGCAAAGATGGAGGATGTTTCATCTCTTTTTGAACAGAGAAACATAAACCATTTGCTTGCCCTTCGCCGTGATAAGGGTCTTGCCCTATTATGACAACTTTAATTTTTGAAATAGGGGTTAAGTTATATGCTGAAAAAATAGTATCTATGGGAGGATATATAGTTGATTCTTTTAGTTCTTGTATCAGAATTTCTTCTAAACTTGAGAAATATGAAGCTTCAAATTCACTCCTTAAAATGTTTCTCCAACTGTTGTCTATGTAATTTATTAATTTCAATATAAATATTTTGATGTTAATAACTATAACGCTAAAAAAAAAGTAAAACTTGATTTATGTCATAAATATTAATATGTTTGTGCTTTATAAAAGTCAAACATAAGTTAATTCGTTGATTTAGATGACTTTTTTAGTGAAATTAATTATTGAAACACAACTATTATGAAAATTATTAAGCCATTATTAATCACTGGAGTTATTGCATTAAGTTTACCTTCTTGTTTTTTATTCCGTTCTAGTCATCAAAGTTGCCCTGCCTATGGTCAGCAAATTAAAGATCAGGACAATGATAGAAATGTTACTATTGATAATGAGGAAGTTGAAAAAACTCAGAAAGCTTAATTTCTTTTTTTTAAAAGAAACTCCTTTATTTAATTATAAAGGAGTTTTTTTTTGTCTCGGGCATAAAGGTTAATACGTAATCAAGTATTAAATTTATGAGAATTAGTTGTAGTAAAATACTCCTGATTTATAGTAAAGTGTAAAATTTAATCTTTAGAATGATGTAATAATTTATAATTTTTTATATTTTTGCATAGATTAAAAGAGAAAGTGGAAAGATTTGACTGATTGCAACCACTTGAAAAAAATGCTAAAACTATCTTTTTCTAGATTTGCAATTTGTCAGACTATATATATTATTAAATTAAAATTAAATAAACAATGTCTTATTTATTTACATCAGAGTCCGTTTCAGAAGGACACCCAGATAAAGTAGCAGATCAAATATCAGATGCTTTAATTGATAACTTTTTAGCATTCGATCCAGAATCGAAAGTAGCATGTGAAACATTAGTAACTACTGGACAGGTCGTTCTTGCAGGAGAAGTTAAATCTAAAGCATATTTAGATGTACAATCTATCGCAAGAAAGGTAATCAATAAAATTGGTTATACTAAGAGTGAGTACATGTTTGACGGTAATTCTTGTGGAGTATTCTCTGCAATACATGAACAATCAGAAGATATCAATCAAGGGGTTGAAAGAGCGAATAAGGAAGATCAAGGAGCAGGAGATCAAGGAATGATGTTTGGTTACGCAACTAACGAAACAGAAAGTTATATGCCGTTGGCATTAGAAATTTCTCATATGTTATTGAAAGAATTAGCAGAGATGAGAAGAGAAGGAAAAGATATTCCTTATTTAAGACCAGATGCTAAGGCTCAAGTAACTATTGAATATAACGATGATAATAAGCCTGTGAGAATAGATGCTATAGTAGTTTCTACGCAACATGATGATTTCGATACAGAAGAAAAAATGTTGGTAAAAATTAAAGCTGATATTATTAATCTTCTTATTCCTAGAGTCAAAGCATTATTTCCAGAAAGTATTCAAGCATTATTTAATGATTCAATTACTTATCATATTAATCCAACAGGAATCTTTGTAATCGGAGGACCTCACGGAGATACAGGACTTACAGGTAGAAAAATAATTGTAGATACTTACGGAGGAAAAGGAGCACACGGAGGTGGAGCATTTTCTGGAAAAGATCCAAGTAAAGTTGATCGATCTGGAGCTTATGCTACAAGACACATTGCAAAAAATGCTGTTGCAGCAGGTATTGCAGACGAAATGTTAGTTCAAGTGGCATATGCGATTGGTGTTGCAGAACCAGTAGGTTTATTTGTAGATACCTATGGAACATCTAACGTTGATTTGAAGGATGGAGAAATAGCTGAAAAGTTAGCTAAAATATTTGATATGCGTCCTTATGCTATCGAAACTAGATTTAATTTAAGAACACCTATTTATTCGGAAACAGCAGCTTACGGTCATATGGGGAGAGAAACTAAAACAGTTTCTAAAACATTTAAAAGTCCAGAAGGAAAAGTAGTAACAATGGATGTGAAATTATTCCCTTGGGAAGAATTAAATTTTGTAGAAGCTATAAAGGCTGAGTTTTAAGACAGTATTTTTATTAAAAAAAGGCTAGAACAATTTGTTTTAGCCTTTTTTTTTGTTTTAAAGGAAAGAGTAAACTTAGATTAACAGTCTTTTAACCTAAAATAGTAATTTCTTTTAAAGAATATATATATCTTTGATAAATTAAGAAATTACCATTTAAAACAAATAGGAATATGAACTCAATATTTAAAATAATAGTAAGCTTTATTTTTGCACTGTTTACAACAACAGCATTAGCTCAATGCCCTGCTGGACCTGGCGCAGGATGTAATGGAAGTGGAACTAGTTTAAACCTGTACTGGGTTGGAGTTGACGCTAATAATAATGGAGACTGGACATCTCCTTGTTCATGGAGGGTTGGGCATACTGGAGGTGTAGAACCTTGTCAAGCTCCCCGTTCTATTGATAATGTATTTTTTACTTCAGGTTCATTTTTTAGTGGGAGTGGAGCTGCTACAATCACGATAAATACACAAGCTAGATGTAATAATTTTTTCATAGGGTCATCAATTAATTCTTTAACAAATACTCCTACATTTTCATTAAATAACCCAGGCTTTTTAGAGGTTTATGGAAATTTCTTATTACAACCCAATATAAATTGGAATACGGTCGGAGGCTATTATTCTGGTCCAGAATTATTTTTCAAGTCAACTAATGCCGGTAATACGATTGAAACTGCTGGGCACACTTTAGGCAGTGTAGTTATTGATGGTATCGGAGGAGAATGGAAATTGCAAGATGATTTAGACGCTGGTTGTTTTTTGTTTTTATTTGGAGAATGGAATACGTCTGACGGAAGTAATGATCATAATATGAAATTTAAAAGTTTTAGTTCTCATATTAGTGGAACGTCAAGTGCTGCTAATAGAATTTTGGAATTAAACTCATCAACAATAACAATAACGGGATCTAGTTCTGGACAAAATAGATATAACCCTTACAATACATGGCAGACACCAGGAACATGGGAGTCTTATAACTCAACAATGAGCAATACGGCTTTTAATTCAGGGACTTCTAAAATTGTTTTTACTGCAACAAATCCTTTTGTTCATTTAGGAGCTCTAAACTACAATGTTGTAAATCATACAGGTTCTGGGCGATTTTATGATCACTTTGGAAGTAATCCTTGTGTTATTGATACGTTGGAAACAAATGGATATTTTTATTTTCATCATGAGCATGCTGTCAACGTTATGAAAATAAATAGTGTAGGACGTGAGCATAATTTTTTCTATCATCAAACCGTTAATACTGATTTAATTGTTTCTGGAGATCCTTGTAATCCAACTAAGTTTAGAAGTGAATACAATAGAATATTGACAATGCCTACATCAGTTTCTGCTGATCCTATGGTTGGTTACATTATTGAGAATTTAAGATGTAATGATAATTCTGGAGGAAGTCATAATATAACTGGTTTTGGAAGTGGAACAACCACAGGTTGGAATATTATTCCTGTAGCAGCAAGAGATTTATATTGGGTAGGAAATACAAATACGAGTTGGACAGAACCTACAAATTGGTCAACATCCCCATCAGGTGTACCTCTTTTGTTAGCATCAGATTGTCCTCCATTGCAAACTGATAATGTATTTTTTACACCAATGGCGAATGGTAAAACATGTCATATAAATTCAACAGCTAAATGTAATGATATGACATGGACAATTACTGCTGCGACAACTTTTTCTGGAGGTTCTGCAATGAATATTTATGGTAATTTGCTATTAGATACTGATATTAACTTTACTACAACTTCTACTTTTAATATGTATGGGGATAATGCTAATACAATCTTTTCAGCAGGGAAAACTTTTAACTGGATTTATTTGAGAGATCGGTCTCAGTACACTTTACAAGATAATTTAAACTTTAATTATACCTATATTTTTCAACATAATTCCTTTAATTCAGGAGGTTTTAATTTATCAGGAAGGAGAATCTATTTTAGAGGAGGCGGAGCGACTAACTTTTCTAATTCTGTAATTACACTTTCTGACGGTAGTCCATGGTATCATGCAGGATCGCAAACGAATGTAAGTTACAGTGCTAGTTCAACGGTGACATTTACCTCTACTAATAACGATATCATAATAAGAGGGTGGGGAGGTCATACGCACCTTCCAAATTTCACCTTACAAAATAGTACATCAAAATTATTATTTCAAGATCACTTAAAGAATAGAAATGTAACTTTTGATGGAGATGTATTACTGAATGGAGGGGCTCGGTTTTTTGCAGATTGGGGGACAGGAACTACAGACGGAAATGTACAGTCAGTAACCGTAAATGGAGATTTAACTTTATCAAGTGGAAAAACGTATGAATTTGGCTTGAATAATAATTTAACAGTTACAGGTACAACTAATTCTGTTGCGGCTTGTTTTTCATCTCCAATTACGATGAAGGGAATTAATGGAAATCCATTTACAACAGATTTACAAGGTCCTTTGAATTTTGGGTTTACTTTAATCGGAAACTCTAATTCTTTAAATGCTCATACGGTTAATAATTGTTCGGACATTGGAGGAAATACCAATTGGACCTTTAATGCACCTCCTGCTGTTTATACTTATTATTGGAGAGCTATGAGTGGAAGTGGCGGAACAGTTTATAATAATCCTTGGAGTACAAGTGGACATTGGACAACTGTTCAAACAGATATAGATGGAGTTATTAGTTGTATTCCTGGTCCTTATGATAATGTTGTTTTCGATAATTTAAGTTTTAGTGGAGCGGCATCTAATATCTCGATTAATTCTACCGTTAGTTGCAACAACATCACAGCAACAGCTACAAATGTAAATCTTACCAATACTGGAAGATTGATGATTAATGGAAATGTTTTGTCAGACGGAACAATGGCTACGGTGAATTTTACAGGGAATTTAGACTTTATATCGAATACGATAGGTAAAACAATAGATTTTGGTGGAACAACTTTAGGAAGTGACGTTACATTTGTAAATCAGTCGGGTGGTTGGACGCTTACAGGGAATAAATTAGAGACGAATAAAGATGTACATATTGATGGTGGAACAGTTAATACGAATGGAGAAAATTTTAATATGAGACGTTTTCATTCTTCAAATTCATCAGCTAGAACTTTAAATTTAGGTAGCTCTACAATGAATTTATCTGGAAGTGGAAACTTTCAAAATTCAGGAGATCCTGCTAATATCTATACTTGGAATACAAATACTACATCAAATTTAACTTTAAATGCAGGAACATCTACTATAAACTTTAATAGTTCAAGTAATCCTATATTGTATTCAAGTGCATTGAATTTTAATCATGTTAATTTTACAAGTACAAGTTCTGTAGTGAATTCTTCTCCAATGGTTATCTCTAATGGATTGAATACTGAGTATATGAAGTTTGATTGTAGTGCAAGAATTTACGGAGATCATTTTTATGATACGTTAGAGTTTACAGCAGGTAATGTTTATAAATTAGAAGGAGGGTCAGTTCAAACTTTAAATGCTCCAAATGGGGTGCTTTTATCGACAGGAAGTCCAGGGAATGAAATCGCAATTAAATCTATTTCAACTGGTATTCCTGCAACTTTTCATAAGTTGAATACTGGAGGGTCAATGCTTTCTTTTTGTTTCGATTATGTATCTGTTGAAGATAATATAGCGAGTTCTGACGATGGAGCTTTTAGTTTCTTTACAGGAATAAATAGTAATGATATTTCAGCTGCTGGAATATGGGATTTTACGAGACCTTTGGTCTTTTCGTCAACCATTGAAGCGGATGCAGATGTTTCGGTTTGTCCTGGTTCTAGGGTTGATTTAGTTTGGAATTTAGTAGGTACGGGTCCTTATGTTATCGAATACGATAACGGTGGAGCAACAAACACAATTACGTTACCAAACTCAGCTACAACATTAACAATTCCAGCTTCTCACTATTTAGATAAAACATATACTGTAACAAGTTTTAAAGCTGATAACTGTGGTGTAGCTTCTGCTGGAACAATTATAGATGCAGATGTTTTCTACGATGTTCCTAATGTTGCGGCAGTTGCTCTTGGAGGAGATAGAAAAAGTTGTTTCTTAAATAATGACAATACTCCTGTTTATTTTCAAGATGAACTTTATGCTCCCGAAAGAATAATCGCAACTATAAATGACGCTTCGGCTGGGGTAGGACTAGGAAATACTTTAGTAAAAGTTGCTGTAGATCCAGTTGTACAAAGTTTTAATGTTCCCCCTCATTTTAGTTTTCCTTATTTGCAAAGAAGATTTGGAATAACCCCAACGAACCAAGAATTGGCAACAATTAGGTTGTATTTTACCCAAGGAGAGTTAAATGCTTTAGCTACTGCTTATGGTTCAGCGCTTACAATTAATGATTTAGATATAACGAAGTATAGTAATAATGTAATGGATTTTTCAGGAGCAGCATCGTTAATGACTATAACAGGACGTGGAGTAGCTACCGCTTCGGAAACTACTTCAGCTAATGTTTTATATTTAGAATTTCAAGTAAGTAGTTTTTCTCATTTTATTATTCATCCTAAATATGGAGTTCCATTACCTGTAGAGCTATTGAATTTTGATGTTGAGCCAGATAACAATAGTGTTGCAATAAACTGGGAAACAGCTTCGGAAATAAACAGTAGTTATTTTGAAGTTTGGAAAAGTGAGGATGCTGAAGTTTGGAGTTATGTTGGAAAAGTAAATGCAGTAGGAAATAGTACTTCAAATCAAAAATATGCGATGAAGGATAATAATCCTATACAGGGAATTTCTTACTATAAGTTAATTCAGTATGATTTGGATGGGGAAAGTAAAGAATATGGTCCTCGTACAGTTGAATTTAAGAAAGAAAATATTAACAGCGTTTATCCAAACCCTGCTAATAATTTAGTTTATGTCGATTTCTTCTTAAATAATGATGCTACTGATATTAAGATTTTGTTCTATAATAATCTAGGACAAATAGTAAAAACTAAATCTGTGAATGCTTTGAAAGGAAATAACACTTTTGATGTATCTACTGGAGAACTGAGCAATGGAATTTATACCGTTAGAATTATTAGTAATTCTAAAACAATAGCGAACAATATTCCGCTAGTGATTCAAAAATAATTTGTACCATTTTAAATAAAAGGGATTATAGTAATATGAAAACTATAATCCCTTTTTTTATGCTCATCGCTTTTGTGCAATGTAATGAGCCAAGTAAATCTATTGAAACAGTAATTGTTGCTAAAGAAGTTCCTATAATTTTAGAGCTCGATTCGATTCCGAAAAAGAAAATCCCTATAAAAAGGATTGAGGATAGAACGCTTATTTTATCAAATTTGAAAGATAAAATAAAAAACAAAGAGGCGCTAATCGTTCATGTTTTTGTTCCACTTTGTGACAATGAGCATCAAGGCATAATTCCAACCTCAGAAAGTCTTGGGAATGGAATGGATCTAAAGCGAAACTTGTATTGGGCGGTTAGTAAAGGTATAAAACGATTTTATAAAGAACAAAGCGATTGGGAATTGTTGCGTTCAGATAAAAACATCGATACAAATGTTTTAGAACGCATCATCTTTAAAAAAGTTTTTAAGAACAAGGGCTTGGTCTATGTTATTGCAGATGCTTATAGAGGTGATCGAATGAAAGTGTGTTTAGAAGACTATTTTAATTCTCTGTCGAATAACCGATTTGATACGATTGAAATAGAAGGACGTAATTATGATGTGGCAAGCGGTTTAGATTTAGCAATTTTTAATGGACATAATGGCTTAATGGACACCGAAATTGAGATTAAGGATAATAAATCTAACCGACCAAAAGATGCCGTTTCGATATCTTGTGTGTCAAATCAATACTTCAATTATTATTTTGAGCAAATAAATAGTTTTCCATTGGTTACAACAAAAGAATCACTTTACCCAGGTGCGTTTATATCGGAAGGTATAATAAACGAATGGGCACAGCTTAAAACCTCAAAAGAATGCAAAATAGCAGCAGGAAATAGTTATTATAAAAACAAACCGAAAGCTGGGGCGAATGGAGCTCAAAATTTATTTGATTACGGATGGAGCGTTTTTTGACCTTAAAAAATATAGAAATAAAAAAAGGGATATAGTAAAACTATATCCCTGAAAAAATACGTTGCTAAAAAGCAACTATTTATTTGACTACCCCGACACAAAGGTAGGAATAATATTTAGTTGACAAAGAAAAATGTAATTAAATAACGAATATTTAACAAGCTGAAAGCCCCGTGTTCTCTATGTAAAACAGCTTTATCGCTTGTTAAATATTTGAGTAGTCTTGTCTTTTTTTAGTTCTATCTAAAATAAAAAAATAATTAATAATTTAGAATAAATGACTTTTCTACTATTTTTTATGCTCATTTTAGTATTACAAAGGCATTCTAAAATAAAGTTGAGGAACTTTTGAGTCGAGCTACAATCTTTTTTTAGCTACGATTTACATTCCAGGAAATAAACCTGAGGCTGAATTTTTCATCTCGCTTTCGTTTATGTGTTCTGCTTCTACTAAAGCTCGGTTGAACGCTATAACAAGCATATCTTCAATTTCTTCTTTATTCTCTGGTGCTAAAATATTTTGGTCAATGATCGTTAATTCTTTCAATTTTTTATTGCCATCCATTACAAAACGAATATTACCATCAGGTGATTTTCCTTGAACGTTTATTGTTTCTAACTTTTTTTTAGAGTCTTCTGCTGCAGCTTGCATTTTTTGCAATTTTGCCATCATATCTCCCATATCTGCATTTCCAAACATATTATTTTCTTTTTTTTATTTCGTTTCGCTTTGCTATTTCTCTTCTTTCTTGCTGGCTATATTTATAAATACGTATGCTTGCATAAATAAATAGACTTAACATTAAAAAGACAAAAATAGCGATTAATATTTCTCCTATCGACATTGTTTATTTTCGTTTTTGAATGTAAAAATACATCTATTCTATTAATTGTCAATATCATTTATTGTTTTAAAACTGATTTTTGTTAAGTTTTTAAATCAAAAGGAGTAAAAAATTTGCTTTGTCCGATAAAAAAATTACTTTTGCGCAAAGAAGCTCTTATTTTGAGCTAATTAGAATATAAATAATAAAAAAAGAACATATAATATGTATTGGACTTTAGAATTAGCATCGTATTTAGAAGATGCACCTTGGCCTGCAGTTAAAGAGGAGTTGATCGATTTCGCTATGAGAACTGGAGCTCCCCTAGAAGTTGTAGAAAACTTATCTGCCTTGGAAGATGAAGGAGAAAGTTATGAAACAATTGAAGATATTTGGCCTGACTATCCGACCAAAGACGATTTCTTCTTTAATGAAGACGAATATTAAAAATTTAAAAAGAGCTGTAAATATATTTTACAGCTCTTTTTTTTCTTTCCAACGTTTAATTTTTACTTGGTCTTTAACTAATTCCAAAGATGCGATTGCCATTTCCTTAGTCGTTTCCTCAAACTGAGTTTCTTCAGATGGGTGAATTAGCGTTTTTAGCGACACCTCTATTATTTCGCTAATCAACTCCGTTGTATCTTTATACGCCAAATCGAGCATTGACTTTTCGATTACAGATGAAGTAATATCTCCTATAGAATGCTCTAGTTTTTTAGAAATTTGCTTTCCTAATATCGGTACTTTTTCTAAATCAGATATTTCATCACTATTTTCTACGGCTTCTTTTACAGCCGATGCAATGTATGCTCTTATTTCGTCTTTCTTATCGGCGTATATTGAGGCTGATGCATATTTAACCCGTTCAGCTGCCCAGCCTGCAATAACCTCCTTTTGCGGTAGAATCACTTCCGCTATTACTTTTTCGACCAAAGGACTACCTGCCCTCAATTCGTCTTGTGTTCCCGAAATAATGTTAACCGTTACTCGGTCGGCTATTTCTTCCACCATGATGTAGTAATATTTCATAGAAATTTTATAGGTCGAAGTTTCTCTAATGTCTATAACACCTTTCTTTTGCAGTCTAATAACTAGTGTGAAAATTCTTATTAATCTCAAAAAACGAAACGCCTGCAAAGGAATACAACCAACTAAATCATACCAATAAAAAAAAGGGTAGAGGTACCATTTGTCTAATTTGTTTTCATAAACAGAATATGCCCAACGAGCCACAAATTCAGTTAAGAAAAGGGCAACAAAGAACATGTCGTAAAACATAAAGTCGGGATGGATAACACTGTAATAATAATTGAAGAAACTACTATTAACGCTATAAACAAATGCTCTAAAAAACTTGGTGTAAAACGCCATGTCAAACCCCATCCAAAAAAGGTTGGTGATGATTAAGAGTATCATAAAAAAATCGACGAGATACCAAAATGCAGTTTTCTCGTCTTTAAGTTTGTTTAAATAAATTTTCATAATAAAGAAATAACAATATAGAATTATATTGCTTTATAATTGGTTAAAGAAATCCTTTTAATAAACTCCTGAATTTTAAAATTTCACCAGTTAAAATGATTAAAGAATGTTGGTTCTCGTTTACCATTTTAATGTTTCCTTTCAAATAGATTCTATTTCCTTCTAATTTATCGAAGTTTAGATTGATTGTGGAAACTGAAACGTCTGGAATCATACTCATTCCCATACTTTGAAATGCATTTTTGGGAGGGTAGTTGTTGATTGATTTTGGTAAATGAAAACACATTCCAAAGGTTGTAAATTCAGGAATAATAGCATCGAAATTTTGATTAGTACCGATATAGAGTAAATTATCTTTTATTTTTAAATAAATAGATTGATTTATAAATAATGGATTAGGAATCGTCCAATAGTCCTTTGTTTGTGTCGATAATGAATCGTTTGCTAATTGGTTTAATAATTTTGCCTGATCTTTGATTTGAATTACGGTCATTATTTCAGGTATATTTAATTGAGGGCTTAACTCTACTGTATCTAAAGCTTGTATGGTTTCAAACGTATTAGGGTCAATTGTTTGATTGACTTGTGTAACAAAAACAGGAGCATCTTTGTAGCCTATAATACTAGAACAAAAACCGCCAACACAATAATCGAGTAAGTAATTTTGTGGTTTGGGAACGATGTTTTGTAATATGTTTTTTACGTATTTTGGTTTTGTAACTAAACTAATTTTACCAATTTCCTCTTTGTTTAATTGAATTGGTTGAGCCGAACTTTTTACAAAGAAATTAGTATCAATTAAATCGATCTGAGTTTTTATTTCGATATATTTATCTATGGCATTGAACGAGGTTGTAAAATCCGAAAAACTATCAAAAACTTTAAAAATAGAAGTGTATTTTTTAACGGCTTCATTTTGTTTGCTAATCCAAATTCCAATATGATTTTTTTCTTTTGCAAACGAATCAAAAAAGGCATTATTTTTAGCTAAAGACTGCTTGTTATCTCCAAATATAGCTTCAAATTGTTTTTTTGCAACAGCATCGCTAATCAAAACATCTTCATCTAATTGATGTAGGACAATAAAAATATCCTCAACATGAATAATTTTTATTTTCTTTTTTTCTATGGTAATAATTTCACCATTTTTGTAACTTTCAAACTCGCAAGACGAAGATGGAGTCGATAGAAAAGAAAGAAATTGTTCCGTGTTATAAACGTTTAATATAGTACCAATATTTTTTTTAAATTCAATTGAATCAATAAATGTATAAAGAATGACATCTTCCAATAGGTTTATACCATTCTCTTTTGTCTCTTTTCTTATTTTTTTTAAATCGATTTGTACATCGCAAACAGAATCTAAAATAGTTGGATTTCGTTTAAGAAGCTCAATAAAGTTTTGAGTAATTTTTAAAGGAGATATAAAGGCGACACTATTAGCGTTTTTGGGAACGAGTAAATATTGGGTAGCGCTACGGTCTCTATTAATAAATAAATACCCCCCAATAATAAGAACTATCATGGTTGTAATAGCTATAAAAGGGAGCGATTTTTTCAAAAAATTCATAGTACAAAATTAAACTAAACGGTAAGTTCAAACCAAATTGCTAATCGGTTTGAGGATAAAGATAATTATTTTGTGCTTACGATACACAAATCAATTCAAATTTTGAATTTTTATTCTTAGCCTATGCTCAAACCTATTAGCTTTTATTTATTTTTAAGTTTATTAGTTGAGTTTCGTATGTTGTAATATTGAAATGTTACTGACTGGATTTTTTTATAATATAAAAAAAGTTTAACTTTAAGTAAGATACGTAATATTGTTTTTTTACATTATTGTTTATTTGGTAAATCCCAGTATCATAGATTATTTCATTATTATTGTCATTTCGAGAAGCTCCATTTATACTAATGTCAACACCAAATCTTTTATCATTAGAGATATAGTGTTTGATTCCTATTCCTATTCCCAACTCATAGAAATTTCCTTTTGTTGTCGAATTAATAAAATCGGTATTTATTGTACTTGAGTCATTTTCATATTTTTTATACCACATACTATATTTACCTACCTTGGAATAAACGTTTAAGTAATATTTATTGTAATCGTAATCTAATAGTTTTAGTTTATAGTCTATGTATAGAAAAGTTCTTTTCTTAAATTGGTCGTAAAGTTCAAGTGGGTCTGGGTCATCTTTTTGGAATCTCCATCTCCAATAACTTATGTCAATACCTAAACTATGTCGGTTTTTATAAATAATTTCAGTTCCTATAGTCCCTGTTCGAAAGTAAATATCTTCAAAGATAAAAAAGGACAAGGCTTTACCTCTAATTGAAATAGAGATATCTTCTTTAATACTTTCGCTTTGGGGATGAATGTTTATTGTAATCAATAAAATGAAAGCGAAAATTATATGTTTTATACAGTTCGTCATATTTTCTATTCTTATGCACTGAGCATTCGCTTCATGGTATCAAAGAAAGCTTGATGAAACGTATCATCTTTTGCATATAATTTATACAAATCTAATTCATTTCTTCTTTGTTCTGTCATTACATCATCCAAGATTTTCTCTAATGCCAAATCTCTATTTTGTTCGTCTTTATTCTCTTCATATTTTATTTTGTAGTCTGGATGTGCTTTTATGTGTTTACTCAAACTAACAAATTTAACGCGTTGATCTTCTGGTGTTGCATCCCAACCTTGAAACCATTTTTCATTAAATTTTGAAATAATTTCTTCTAAGGCATCAATTTCTTCTTCTCCTCCGTGTGCTCCTCTTGGATTAGGGTTTTGAGGATCTACTTCTGATTCAGAATCATCTAACCCTATGGTCTCATTCAATTTTATACGCTCCAAACCATAGGTTGATAAATCAACAGACTCCAACAACTCATCTAATACATCAACATCTGGATCCGTTATTATCAGTTTAGGAATTAAAAATTTAGCAAACCAATATAATTGTTCCCATGCCACAACTTCATACGGCATAATTGCTGCCATTTGACCATAAATTTTCACAAATTGTTTGGCTTTAATCTTAAAATCGGCTTTTTCATCATCTTCTAATCCTAATGAATTATTAAAACGTTCTGCAGCTTTATCAATAATTGGACTTAGCAATTGTGCATTAACATTGTTTAAATATTTATTGGTAAAATCTTCAACTTCACTCCATTCATAAACACCAACTTCATCTAATACGGCTTTTAATTCGTGTAAAACATTTACATCTGTGGCTTCACTCAATGTGGTAGCGGTATAAAATGGGTCAAAAGAATCTTTGATGTCTTCTATGGTATTAAAGAAATCCAACACAAAAATA
>WFNC01000102.1 GCA_015488785.1 Flavobacteriales bacterium
AAAATGGAAAACTACATTGGAAAACCATACATAATAGCATTTTGGAGTACCAATGATAAAAACAGTATTGATAACCTAAAACAATTAGCTAAAACAAAAGATAAATATGGTAATCGAATTAACATTTTAGCATTATCCGAAGAACACGTTTCCAAGATAATTCAATTTAAAAACAATACTAAATTACCTTTTATATTTTACAAGACAGCATTAACCTCAAAAGAAAAAAAGAAAACGCTTAATTTATTATATGATGCGCAAGGAAATTTGGTCTCAGAAATTTCTCCAAATTCATACCCCCAAATCGAAAACCAATTGAATGAATAAATACCTAAAAATATTAATCTATATAATTGGAATCTTTATTGCAATGCAATTTATAACCATAAACAAAACCGTACCTCAATTAGAAGGTAGCTTAGATTTTATGGAAATAGAAACTCCACCAGAAGAAATAGCAACATTAATAAAAAATGCTTGTTACGATTGTCATTCTTACGAAACAAAATATCCTTCGTACAGCAATTACGCTCCAATCTCTTGGATAATAGGAAACCACGTACAAGAAGGAAGAGAGTATCTAAATTTTTCTACCTGGGGAGAATATCAAACCGAAGTAAAAAAAGATTTACTATACAACAGTTACAAACAAATAGGAGCAAGGCAAATGCCTATCTATACTTATGTTATGCAACACAAAGAAGCAAAAATACAGAACGCCGAGCTAGAAAAGTTCTATACTTGGTTTAAACAACAATCAGACAAATACAACACAAAATGAAAACATTATTTTTTTCAATCCTAGTACTACTGATGGCAACATCTTGTAAAACTAAAAAAGGAACAACTTCAGCTAAACTAGAAAATGGAAGTTGGCAAGTAGAACTTATAGAAAATACGAAGCCAAAATCAACTCAAACATTTATAATTGAAGATACTAAAATACAAGGAAAGGCAGCTTGTAATGGTTACGGAGGTAAAATAGAATTAAAAGATAAAAACGAAATCGTTATTTCTGGAATTATGGGAACAAAAATGGCTTGTTCCAATTTATCGGAAGAAACCTTATTCTTTTCAAAATTGAGAAATACAACAAGTTATAAATTAATCAAAGGAGAATTGTTTTTTTATAACAAAGAAAACAAACAGTTAGTCAAATTTGTAAAATTGAAATAAAAATAATCGTTATTTTTGTATAAAACTATTAATACGCACAGAATGAAAAATAGAATACTATTACTCGCATTAGCATCTTCAACATTGTCTTTCGCTCAAATAAGCGAAGGAGGTCTTCCAGCTTCTTTTCAGAAAACAATGCAAGGAGATTACGTAGATACCAGTATTGATTATCAAACAATAGAACTTCAAAAGCCAAACATGGCAGTTGTTTTAGCCAATGATATAGAAGCAAGTGAAAAGGGAAAACCTTATCAAATTGCTAAAAATATAGCGGCAAATATCTCAATCCAAAATTCTGGAACATGGGAAACATTATCAAATGGAGATAAAATATGGAAATTAGCACTAAAAATAGCTGATGCTCAAGCTTTAAGCTTGTATTTTTCAGTTCCTGTAAGCATTCCTGAAGGAGGAAAACTATTTGTCTATAACAAGAAGAAAACCCAATATCTAGGTGCTTTTACCTCAGAAACACCTTCTTTTCAGGCTATGGAATTAGTGCAAGGAGAAGTTTTAACCTTAGAATATTTCATGCCAAATGGTCAAGAATTATTACCTACAATAGAAATAAGTGAAGTCGCTTATTACTATAGAGGAGTAGAAGATCGTATCGCTATATTTAGAGATGGCTATGCACAAAATTATACAAAAGCAGGGAGTTGTGAAGTAAATGTTGCTTGTTCAGAAATTAATGGTTGGGAAGAACAACGAGACGCTGTGGTTCATTATAGTTTTTCTTCAGGTGGAGGAACGTATGTGTGCTCAGGTTCAGTGGTAAACAATACTGCGGGAGACTGTAAACCTTATATCTTAACAGCAAATCATTGTGGAGAACCAACATCAAATTCAAATATAACAGGTCATATTTGGTATTTTAATTATCAAAGACCAACTTGTTCGCCAGGAAATACAAATCAATATAATGGAGCTCGTTCTCAAACAGTATCGGGAGGTCAATTAAAAGCATCTTCTCAAAATGGAACGCATGTAGGAACTGGATCTCAAGTTTCAGGAGCTGATTTTGTTTTAGTGGAATTAAATAATAATATTCCCTCATCATATAATCCTTATTATGCAGGTTGGGATAGAGCTACTTCAAGTTCTAATTCGGGAGTAGGAATTCATCATCCAGCGGGGCATGATAAAAAAATATCGACTTACACCAATAGTCTATTTTCTTCAACTTACAATGGAGGCTGGTCTAGTGCACATTGGGGCGTTACTTGGGCCGCAACTACGAATGGACACGGAGTAACAGAAGGAGGTTCATCAGGTTCGCCATTATTTAATACTAATGGATTAATAGTCGGTCACTTGTCAGGGGGTTCTTCTTTTTGTACAGCTACAAGTGCCTCTGATTTATATGGGAAATTTAATAAAGCTTGGGAATTAGATGGAAATTCAAACAATTCTAGATTAAAACCTTGGTTAGATCCAACGAACTCAGGAAACATGACTTTGGCTGGAACTTACGCTCCATGTACTGGAGGAGGAAATAACGGAGGAGGTACAGGAAGTAATACTTTGGCAAATTCTTGTTCAGCGACTTCGACAAGTTGCGATGAATACATCGAAAATGTAACATTAAATACAATCAATAAAACTTCTAGTTGTAATAATTATTCTGATTTTACATCAACATCAACGACTTTACAAAAAGGACAAAGCTATGATTTAACAGTTTTACCTGCTATTGTAAATCAAACTTCAATAGCATACACTAATGATGAAATAGCCGCTTGGATAGATTGGAATAATGATGGTGATTTTACTGATAATGGCGAGCAAATTGCTTATGTAGTTGTAGCTCAGGGTTGGAGTAATATTTTTAACTTTACCGTTCCTAATTCTGCGACACCAGGGGTTCATCGAATGAGGGTTAGAATATCTTATCAGCCTCAAGGTAATATAACAAATTGCGGGTCATCAACTTCTGGAGAAGTGGAAGATTATAAAATTGTAATACCAGGATCAGTAGGAATTGGAGAAAATGAGTTGCAAAATATTGCTATTTACCCTAATCCTACCAAAAATAATATAATTATTGATTTGTCAACGATTGAAGAAAAAATATTTTCTGTTGAATTAAAAGATATAACAGGTCGTTTAATTAGTAGTAAAACAAATGTAAATACTAAATTAGAATTTTTATTAGAAAATGAAAATGCGGGTATATATATCATTACAATTAATGCAAAATCAGGAACTTATACACATAAAGTAATTAAGTTATAAATGAAAAAGTTATTGATACCAATATTATTAATCAGCTTTTTTTCTTGTAAAAAAGACAAAGCTCAAGAATCCGAACTAAAATTATTATTTAGTTCGGGTTTTGAGAATGGAGTAGTGCTAGAACCTTTCAATGAAGGGTATCAAAACATTTCTGGTACTGATTCTGAAACAGGTTTTACTTGGCCTATCGATATTTGGGGAGCGAGTGAAGAAACTGGTTTACATTTAATTCAACACGACAATCATCAAGCTTTACAAAATGAAATTCAAACTGTGATTGGACACGATGGATCTCCAACAAGAGCGCTTTACAATTATGAAGCTTATGATGTAGAAATTTCTCAAAGCCCCTATGAAATATTAGATGTTGTAAGTGGTAAACAAGACTTATATGTAAAATATTGGATGAAAGTAGATTCTTCTAGTCTAACTCAAATTGATAAATGGCGTGCTATTTTTGAATATAAAACCAAAGGGTATGCTCAAGGACTAGGCTATCGTTTGATTGCTTTTATTTATACAGATGAAAATGGTCAACCTTATTGGCATTTTCAAGGAGATAGAAATTCGGAACATTCCATTTGGGAAATAGATAATTATGATATTCCTGTTCCTTCAAATGAATGGTTTATGGTAGAATATTATTGGGATTGGAGCAACAAAAAAGATGGTAAATCGGTTTGGAAAGTAAATGGAGAACTTGTTGGAGAGCACAAAGGAGCTACAACAAGATTTAATCGTCCAATTGACTTTATCATGTTGACTCAAATATATGGTGATGCTAATCCTAAATATCAATGGATTGATGATATAGAAATTTGGAATAGAAATCCGAACTAGACCTTTAGGATTATTTTCCTTTTTGCAGAAAAAATAAATTTAGAAAAGTAACGAGTATAAAAGTTAAAACTTTTCTTTATTTTTATAAAAAATAAAACTTATCAATCAATTTTTAAATACACCCATTGAGTTTCTAAAAGGAGTCGGTCCTAAACGAGCTAGCTTGCTAAAAAAGGAAGCGAATATTTTCGTGTACAATGATTTGCTTCATTATTTTCCATTTAGATATATCGATCGTTCTGTTATTCATCAACTAAAAGATGTCTTTTTAGAAACTGAAAATTATGTTCAGTTAAAAGGAAAAATACTCGGTTTCCAAAAACTAGGAGAAGGAAGGAAACAAAGATTGGTTGTAAAATTTACCGATGGATCAGGAAGTATTGATTTGGTTTGGTTTAAGGGAATAAAATGGGTAGAACCATCTTTAAAAATTGGAGGAGAATACTTAATCTATGGTAAAATTTCTGCTTTTGGATCTAAACGAAACATTGTTCACCCAGAACTAGAAAAAATTGAAGGAACTGTAGTTACTTCTGCTAAACTTCAACCAGTATATCATTCTGGAGAAATGTTGACGCGTAGAGGGT
>WFNC01000103.1 GCA_015488785.1 Flavobacteriales bacterium
TGAAGATTCAAGACTGAAAGACGCTAGATTAAAAGACTGTATGCTTTTAATATGCGGAAACTTTTATAACTTCGTGTAAATTTCAAAAAAAAAAGCAACATATTAAAACCTCAAAACTTTAGCTCCATGAATTTAGAAAAGGGAAACAAAATAGCCATTATTTCAACTGCTCGAAAAGTAAGTCTTGAAGAATTAGAATATGCAAAAACTGTTTTAGAAAGCTGGGAATTAAAACCAATTGAAGCTCCAAATTTGAGAGCAGAATATCATCAGTTTTGTGGAACAGATAAACAAAGAACGCAAGATTTGCAATGGGCATTGGACGACGAAGAAATAAAAGCCATCATTTGTTTTAGAGGAGGCTATGGAACTGTTCGTATTTTAGACAATATAAACTTAGAAAACTTCACCAAAAAACCAAAATGGATTGTAGGGTATAGCGATGTTACAGCTTTACATAATTTCATTAACGCCAAAACACAAACTCCTACTTTGCATGCGACAATGCCTGTCAACTTTAAAGAGAACACTAAAGAAGCATTATCTTCACTAAAAAATGCTCTATTTGGAAAACCTTATCAAATAAAAACAACATACCACTCCAAAAATAAGCTAGGAACAGTAAAAGGAAAAATAGTTGGAGGAAACCTCTCGATGCTTTACAGTCTATCGGGAACAAAGTTTGACATCGACACAAATGGTAAAATTCTATTTATAGAAGACTTAGATGAATACCTTTATCACATCGACCGCATGATGTGGAATTTAAAACTATCGGGGAAACTAGAAAACCTTAAAGCATTAATTGTAGGAGGAATGACAAGCATGCACGACAATACAATTCCTTTTGGCAAGAATGCTTTAGAGATAATTTTAGAAGCAACAAAAGACTACAATTATCCTATATGTTTCGATTTTCCGGCAGGACATTTAGACGATAATCAAGCTTTAATTTTGAATAGAGAATGCAAGTTGGTTATAGGTAAAGAAGGTACTACAATTAATTTCTAATGAACAACTTTTAAGACATCTCCTGTTCTATAAAAAGCTCCTATTGTTAATCCACCTGCAAGTGCTGCAGCATTGTTACTATATTCAACAATACCAACCACTTGCAGTTTAGAAGTTGGCGTTGTTGTTCCTATTCCTACATTTCCGCTTGACAGAAAAACGACATCAGGATTAGCATTATCTGTTGATTGACCTACCTGAAAATACAAATCTTCATTTGCATGAGTTTTAATAAAACTATATCCATTAGACAAAGAATGGTTTTGCCCTAACCAAAGTGCAGAACCAGATGCATTTTCTATTTTTAATTGAGCTACATCTCCTGTAACCATAGCTTTGTCTAAATGCATTAAACTGTTTGGCGTTGTTGTTCCTATTCCTACGTTTCCATTATTGTCAATGACCATTCTAGTCTGTGGAGTTCCACCACCGCCTGTTCCAAAGCCTAATCCAGAACTAGCAGAAACTCCGTCTATACCAAAATCGATAAACCCTTGTGCAGTAATATCTACACGCCTTTGCAATCGTCCATTCGTACCAAACCAATTATTTCCAGCAGTATGTCTTCTGTTTTTAAAATCGAGGAAAAGAAAATTCGATCCAGTTGGAGATGTTTGAAACGTAAAAAGTCCTTGCTCGTCATTAACATTATCTCCTATATTATTAGACACAACATGAAGCTTACTTGTAGGATTTGTGAGTCCAACCCCTACATTACCTCCAAAACATGAATTCCCACTTTCTACCCATAAAGCCATATTGTCCGTTACTGTAACATTAGCTCCAAGGATTGGCGCATTGTCAACCTTAAAGGTTGCCACTTGATTTAAAGCGGTTGGTGCAGTAGCAGTAAATGTGGCTCCCACAAAATGATCTAAGTAAACTTCAGTATTACTTCCTGTAATATCAACCACATCACCATTAGAATTCCCTGAAATAATTCTGACATTCCCACTCGAACTAACTACAGGAGTAACAATATGAAGCTTACTTGTAGGATTTGTGAGTCCAACTCCTACATTACCAACTACATCAATTCTCACTCTTTCAATAGGGCTAGCGTCTGCGTCTGCCTTAGTCGAAAAATATAATCCTCCGCTTGTATTGTTGTACGAAACCCCTCCAATTCTTGAATAATCATTTGTAACAAGCTGCCCAAATTGAAGCCAGAGTCCTTCGCTACTCCCTGAACCTTCATCAATCAGACGAATTCCTTCTTGGATTGAACTAATATTGGTTGGAGAAATTTCTAACGGAGCGTTAGGAGAAGTTGTTCCTAATCCGACATTACCATTTGTGAAAATAGCATCATTAATATCATTAGGAGTATTTGTTGTTCCTACTTCGTACCAATCTTCGTCTGCATTTGAATCTGAATCTTTTAAATTCACCCATTTTGAGCCATTCCAAAAATAATAACCAACTCCAGAAGTTGCATTTGTATTATAAACCAATAAAGAAGTTACAGGAGAAGAGACAGGTACGTCGGTATTTAAATCAATAATATTTACTCTTGGGACTAATAATCCTTTATTCGTTGCCGAAACATCAAGCATTGCAGAGGTCGAAGGAACCGCTCCTGTACTGTTTATTCCTACTGTTTGAGCAATAAGAAAAGTAGCGGAAAATAAAATAGATAATAATAAAATAACTTTCATAAGTTAAATATATAAACTTCTTTAAGAACAAAATAATATATTTGTAAAAAACTTACAGATTAAAATGATGTTATCACAACACAAACCCGTCGTAAAATGGCTGTATATCGGTTATATCTTAATTTTTGCAATGGTCATAATTGGAGGAATAACGAGACTAACAGGTTCTGGTCTTTCTATGGCGGACTGGAAACCAATAATGGGAGCTATTCCACCTTTAAATGAAACTGATTGGCTTGCTAAATTCGAATTATACAAAGCAACTCCAGAGTTTAAAATAGTAAATAAACATTTCGCACTTAGTGACTTCAAATCCATATTTTGGTGGGAATTTATTCACCGAGATTTGGGACGTTTGATTGGTTTAATTTTTATTATTCCATTTCTTATTTTTTGGAAACAAGGTCGTTTTGACAAAACGACGTTAAAAAAGATGCTTATCATCTTAGTCTTAGGAGCGTTTCAAGGTCTTCTTGGTTGGTATATGGTTTACAGCGGACTACAAGACAAACCACATGTTAGTCATTTTAGACTTGCAGCACATTTTTCGACCGCATTAATTGCAATGTTATATATTTATTGGGTTGCATTGACACTCACATTCCCAAAAAAGACCCCAAATAAAAAACTTAAGAAAGAAATAATAATACTGGCTTCATTAATTACGCTACAAATAATATACGGAGCCTTTACAGCTGGTTTAAAAGCCGGATATGGGAACTTTTTATTCTTAGAAATCTTTAACATCCCTGTTCTCCATGATGTTTTTAACAACGGTACAACTGTTCTTTTTATTCATCGCTATTTAGCTTTTAGCATATTTAGTTTTGCTATTTATATTTACTTAACCAATTACAAAAACCACCTTCTTTTGTTCCATCAGAAAAAAGGATTGATCACAATTCTAGCTTTAATAACGGTACAAATTTCTTTAGGTATTTCAACTTTAATATACAGCGTCCCTTTAAGTTTAGGAATACTTCATCAAACTACAGCTGTATTAACGATAACAGCATGCATTTATTTAATAAGAAGAAGTTAACGAACTTTTGTTTAAACTAAGGAATGATTTATTGTAATAATCTAAAAACTATTTGTAACTTTGTTTGAAACCTTATTTAATCGTTATTTTAATTAGTAGCGACATTATTTTTTTTATCAATGGAGCAAGAAAAAAGTGCTATTGTCAGCTTAAAACAAGGAGTACATCAATTAATGAATAGATGTACTGAATTGGAGATTCAAAAAAAAGAAATTTTGAGTCAGTTTACGGCAATGGAAGCGCTTATAATTTCTAAGAACACTGAAATTGATGAATTAAATGATAAATATAAAGTTTTGAAAATGGCGAAATCTTTAGAAGGATCATCAAATGAAAATAAAGATGTAAAACTAAAGATTAACGAAATGGTAAGAGAAATAGATAAGTGCATTGCACTATTGAATAAATAACATTTAGACATGAGTACGCTTTCGATAAACGTAAATATTGCAGGAAGATCTTATCCGCTTACGATAGAGCGAGAGGAAGAAGAGGCGATACGAAAAGCTGCTGATGCTATAAACAAAAACATAAAAGACTTACAATCTAATTACGCAGTAAGAGACATGCAGGATTTACTTGCAATGACTTCTTTACAATTCACAACTGATTTACAGAAAAAATCAAAATCGGTAGAACACGAAAAAAATGAATTGGAAATTGCTGAATTAGATAAAAAAGTGAAATTGTTTTTGAATCAATAAACTATTGCTTTTATTTTTCTAGCTTTTTTAATTACAAAGTAACTTAGGTTAGTTATTTTAAAGAAAAAATTAAATTTGTATAAAAATAAAAAATGGGAATTACAGGTATTATTATTGGAATAATCATCGGTTTAATCGCGGGTGTAGGAATTGCATATATGCTTCTAAATAAAGGAGCCGCTGCAAAAAAAGATTTACTAATAAAAGAAGCGAGATTAGAAGCAGAAACATTAAAAAAAGAAAAAATACTTCAAGCAAAAGAAAAATTCATTGCGCTTAAATCAGAACATGATAAGACGATTAATGCTCGTAATCGAAAGCAAAATGAAAAAGAAAATAAGTTTAATCAAAAAGACAAAACATTAAACAAAAGACTAGAAGAATCTAAGCGAAAAGAGAAAGAAACAGCTCGAATCAAAGAATTATTAACTCGCCAAGTAGAGATTTTTGAAAAGAAACAAGAAGAGGTTGAAAAAATTCACTTAAAACAAGTCAAAGAATTAGAAAAACTAAGTGGATACACAATAGATGAAGCTAAAGCGCAACTCGTTCAAGCTTTAAAAGATGAAGCTCGAACAGATGCAATGGCTTACATTCAAGAAATTCAAGAAGAAGCAAAATTAAACGCAAGTAAAGAAGCTAAGAAAATTGTAATACAATCTATACAAAGAGTTGCAACAGAAAAAGCTGTCGAAAATTCGGTATCTGTTTTTAGTATCGATAGCGATGAAATGAAAGGTCGTATAATCGGTAGAGAAGGTCGAAACATTAGAGCAATTGAAGCTGCTACTGGAGTTGAAATTGTTGTAGATGATACACCTGGTGCTATAATGTTATCTTGTTTTGATCCAATTAGGAGAGAAATCGCTAGATTGTCTTTACATCAATTAGTTGCAGACGGAAGAATCCATCCTGCAAGAGTAGAGGAAGTTGTGGCTAAAACAAAAAAATCATTGACTGAAGAGATTATAGAAACAGGAAAAAGAACCTGTATCGATTTAGGAATTCATGGTTTACATCCAGAGTTAATTAAAATGGTGGGAAGAATGAAATATCGTTCATCTTATGGTCAAAACCTGCTACAACACTCGAGAGAAGTTGCCAATCTTTGTGCTACAATGGCATCAGAATTAGGTCTAAATGCTAAAGTCGCTAAAAGAGCAGGATTGTTACATGATATTGGGAAAGTTCCAGAAAACGAACCAGAATTGCCACACGCAATTTTAGGAATGAAATTAGCAGAAAAATATGGTGAAAAACCAGATATTTGTAATGCAATTGGAGCTCACCACGACGAGATAGAGATGACAACATTAATCTCTCCTATTGTTCAGATTAGTGATTCAATTTCTGGAGCAAGACCTGGAGCAAGAAGAGAAGTTGTAGAGTCTTACATACAAAGAATAAAAGATTTAGAAAACGTTGCATTAACAAAAGATGGGGTAACGAAAGCTTACGCAATACAAGCAGGAAGAGAATTAAGAGTTTTAGTAGAAAGTGAAAAAGTTTCGGATAAACGCGCCGATGAATTGTCTTTTGAGATTTCTCATCAGATACAAACAGAAATGACTTACCCAGGTCAAGTAAAAGTAACTGTAATTAGAGAAAAAAGAGCCGTAGCATACGCTAAATAAATAGAAAAATGATTCGTAACAAAACTGTATTAATAACTGGAGGAGCCGGATTTATAGGTTCTAACATATCCGAAAAATTGATTACTCAAAACAACAAGATAATTTGTTTTGATAATTTTTCGACAGGTAAAAAAGAAAATATAGCAAAATTACTAACGAATGAAAACTATACTTTAATAGAAGGTGATATTAGAGATTTGGAAGCGTGTAAAAAAGTAACCAAAGGCGTTGATATTATTTTACACCAAGCCGCTTTAGGATCTGTTCCACGATCAATAAAAGACCCTATAACAACTAACGAAGTAAATATCTCAGGTTTTTTAAATATGTTGGTAGCCGCAAAAGAAAACAATGTAAAACGTTTTGTTTATGCAGCTAGTTCTTCTACTTATGGAGATTCAAAACAGTTGCCAAAAATTGAAGAAAATATCGGTAGTCCACTTTCTCCTTATGCAGTTACAAAATATGTAAACGAACTCTACGCAAAAGTATTCTCATCGCTATATGATTTAGAAATTATAGGGTTAAGATATTTTAATGTTTACGGTAGAAAACAAGACCCTAACGGAGCATATGCTGCTGCAATTCCAAAATTTGTAAAAGCATATATTAACTATGAAGCTCCTACCATACATGGAGACGGAACACAAACAAGAGATTTTACCTACATTGACAATGTAATACAAGCAAACGAGCTAGCGGCAACTACAACAAATGCAGACGCACTAAATCAAGTTTATAATGTTGCTTGTGGAGAAGAAACAATACTTAACGATTTGCTCGATCAAGTAAAAACTTTGTTAAGCAAATTTGACTCTAAAATTAGCGAAGTCTCACCAATTCATATTCAAGAACGACAAGGAGATGTAAGATACTCATTGGCTTCAATAGAAAAAGCAAAAAGATACTTAGGATATAAA
>WFNC01000104.1 GCA_015488785.1 Flavobacteriales bacterium
CACGTATTTACAACTGAATACGCATATTTACTACCTTAGCATTTGTGAATTTAGGTTCTAAAAACATATCGCTTAAAGATTTATCAACAGATGAATTAATTTCAAAAATAGAAGAATTAATTTCATCAGTAGATTTGTTACAAAAAGAAAACTCCAAACTTAGGTTGGTATAAGTTTAGGTGTTGTCACCCTTTATTTTTTTAACTAACTAATTGATAATTATTCACAAGAACTGAAGCTGAGATTTGTAAAACGCTCTCTAATTCTCGTATCATTTCTACAGTAAGTTTCTTTTTTTTATTTAAAATTTCAGAAACTCTACTTTTTCCTCCGATTATACCTACTAAATCTTTTTGTTTAAGGTTCATTTCTTCCATTCGTATCTTAATTGCTTCAATTGGGTCTGGTGCTTCAATTGGGTAATATCTGTTCTCGTAATTTTCAATTAACATTGATAAAATTTCCGCTTCATCTCCTTCCTTTGAATTTGGATTGGCATCAAATATCAATTCAAGTCTTTCAAGAGAATTTTCGTAATCGTTTTCAGTTTTGATTGGTTTAATTTCCATAATTCTATTTTTAAATTGTATCAGCATTTATTCTATCGTAAGCTGAATGCGTTCCAATAAACTTTATAAATGCCCATTGTCTTTCATAGTTAAACTTTACAATAAGTCTATATGAATTTCCTTTTATGTTAAAAACAACTCTACTATCTTTTAATATACTTGCGTTTATGTAAGTTTGTTTTACTTCATTTGGTGATTTCCAATCAGAGTTTTTAGCAGTTTCGTACCAAGTTTTTAAATACTGTTCTGAATCTGCGTGTTTTTCCCAAAATTCTCGTAATGTCTTTTTTGCTATTATTCGCTTCATAAAATACTGACCTATTGCAAATATATAACAAAGTTCTCAAATGACGAACAAAATTGGTTTTTTTTATAAAGGGTAACACTATATATAGCTCATAGGGAGGTTTTCTTGCTTTTGAAAGTGTAGAGATTAGCTAAAGTCCGCCAAATATAAAATTTGACTATTAAAAAAATAAAATTTCAATACAGAATCTATATATTTGGCTAAGAAATTTCTAATAACTTACTGATAGTCCTCTATCCCTAATATATATATAGCGTTGAAAAAGCAACAAGACTTTAAAATAATAAAAAAAAGCTACTCAGAATGAGTAGCTTTTTTTATTTTCGCATTTAACTATAGCTTTTGATAAATAAATAGTGGTTATACCGCAAAAAAAACACATGAAAGAACTTATATCTATAATAATGCCCTTCAAAAACGAAGAAGATTTTTTGGTGCAAACGCTAGAATCAATCATTAATCAAAGTTATCAGAATTGGGAGTTGATAGCGGTTGATGATTCTTCTACTGACAATAGTTTTGAAATTGTTTTAGATTTTGCTAAAAAGGATGAGCGAATAAAAGTTCTTAAAAATAAAGGCGAAGGAATAATAGAAGCGCTTAAAACAGGAAGGGAGCTAGCAAAGGGAAATTATATTACAAGAATGGATGCCGATGATTTAATGGTCGTCAATAAATTAGAAGATTTACATAAAGTAGTATCGACAATCACTCAAAAAAGTGTGGCAATAGGTAAGGTGAATTATTTTAAATCTAATGGGGAAGAAATTGGAAACGGTTATCTTAAATATCAAAATTGGATAAACGAATTAGCCGAAAATAAAACATCATTTTCAGAAATATATAAAGAATGCCCTGTTCCTTCTCCAAGTTGGATGATGAAAATAGAAGTGTTTGACGAAATTGGAGGTTTTAATTCCAATGTATATCCCGAAGATTATGATTTGGCTTTTAGAATGTACAAAGCAAAATTACAGGTTTTTTCGACTTCCGATGTGGTGCACAATTGGAGAGATTATGAAACGAGAACTTCGCGAACTGATGAAAACTACAAAGACAATCGTTTTTTAGAATTAAAAATAAATTATTTTCTATCCTTAGATTATAATAAAAACAAAACTTTAGTTTTGCAAGGTGCAGGGAAAAAAGGGAAGTTTTTAGCACAGCAATTGATAAATAATAACATTGAATTTACTTGGACTTGTGGTGTAAGTAATAAAATAGGTCACAATATATATGGCGTTGTTCTAAAAGATAGCAGAGAAGTGCAATTGGGAGCTCAAATAATTGTAGCAATAGCCAATCCAGAAGAACAAAATAGAATAAAAGCTGAAGAAAAGAAAAGTAATGAGTACTTTTACTTTTGTTGAAATTTGAGAGAGCAATCTTTGGGTTTTATTTATGATGGTAAAGGCTAAGGTGTGGTTTTACTTTATCAGATTTTTAACGCTTTGACCTATTGGTTTTATTTGCGTTAGGGATAGAAACGTTAGCTTTTTGGTTGTAAAATTAGTAAGACTTGGCTAAAAAGAGCGATTTTATGAGCTCCTTTTGAGTTTAGTCTTACTTGTTTTGCAAACAAAAACTAAAAGTGGATAGCCTGTCTAAACGCCCAACAAAAAAGAAAAGAAATTTTAAAACAACAAAATGAAAACACTTTATAGCTTACTATTTCTCTCGTTATTTCTCGTTTCGTGTGAAGATGAAATGCCGACAGAACCGCAAAGACGAGTTACAATAGAAACGATTTTGGATGAATATCAGCAGTGTAAAGAGGACAAAACTTCTAATTATTGTAAGGCATTTACTGCGAGAGCGATTTGTGAATATAATGGCGTGGATGATCTTTCGGAAAATGGAGAATATGTAAATTATCATAAAATACATGATTTTATATTGGGGAATAGTAAGTGGAAAAATTTGGGAATGGCAA
>WFNC01000105.1 GCA_015488785.1 Flavobacteriales bacterium
AAAAATGATGTTACTACTCAGCAGGGATACTTTACTGCTAATCAGTATTTTATAATTGGGTTGGAATTGAATTTAACTTCAAAATTAGTAATGAAAAATATTGTTTCATTTATTGTTTGCTGATTGTCAATGCTTTACAATTTTTAAACATTTTGCAGTTAAAAGCCTAACAGATGTATCAACGTGCTGATTATCAGTGTTTAACAGGGTTTTATGTCTGCTAAGTAGTAACGAATAAAGACCGTTCTCTTAAATGTGAAATTATTAAAAGTGTTTTAAAACAGCGTAATAAAATAACTTATAGGTACATCGTAAAAAAATAATTATTACTTTTGTAGTTAGAATTAAAAATAAAGAACAAGATAGATGATAAACGTAACGTTGCCAGACGGAAGTAAACGTGAATATGAAGTTGGAACAACTTCTATGGACGTAGCCAAAAGTATAAGTGAAGGATTAGCAAGAAATGTACTTGCAGCAAATGTAAATGGAGAAATTTGGGATTTAACCCGACCATTGACCACCGATTCTGAAGTTAGTTTACTTTCTTGGAGAGATAAAGGAGGAAAAGCTGCTATGTGGCATAGCTCTGCTCACTTAATGGCAGAAGCTATTGAATTCTTTTACCCAGGAGTAAAATTAGCAATTGGTCCCGATATTGAAAACGGGTTTTATTATGATGTAGATTTTGGAGAAACTCATTTTCAAGAGGCTGATTTAAAAAAGATAGAAGATAAAATGTTAGAACTTGCACGTCAAAAAAACGAGTATGTTCGTAAGTCTGTTTCTAAGGCTGATGCATTAGCTTATTTTAAAGAAAAAAATGATGAGTATAAAGTCGAGTTAATCAAAGATTTAACAGACGGAGAAATTACATTTTATACACAAGGAAATTTTACCGATTTATGTCGTGGACCACATATTCCACATACAGGTTACATAAAAGCCATTAAACTATTAAAAATAGGTGGAGCTTATTGGAAAGGAGATGAAAAAAACAAGCAGTTAACAAGAATTACTGGTATTACTTTTCCAAAAGCAAAAGAATTAAAAGAACATATGGCTATGCTTGAAGAGGCAAAGCTTAGAGATCACCGTAAAATAGGTAAAGAATTAGACTTGTTTACCTTCTCACAAAGAGTCGGAGCTGGATTACCTTTATGGATGCCAAAAGGAGCAGCGTTAAGAGAGCGTTTGATTGATTTTATGAAAAAGAAACAGACGCAATCTGGTTATCAACCTGTGGTTACACCTCATATTGGACACAAAGATTTGTATGTGTGTTCTGGTCATTATGACAAATATGGAGCAGATTCTTTTCAGCCAATTTCGACTCCGCATGAAGGAGAAGAGTTTTTGTTAAAACCAATGAACTGCCCGCATCATTGTGAAATTTTTAAAGCAAGACCAAAGTCATATAAAGATTTACCAGTTCGTTATTCTGAATTTGGAACAGTTTACCGTTACGAACAAAGTGGAGAGCTACACGGTCTAACAAGAGTAAGAGGTTTTACTCAAGATGACGCTCATATTTTCTGTACGCCAGATCAAGTAGAAGAGGAATTTAAAAAAGTAATTGACATTGTACTTTATGTCTTTAAAGCGTTAGAGTTTAACGAATTTACAGCTCAAATTTCTTTAAGACATAAAACGGATAGAGATAAATATATAGGAAGCGAAGAAAATTGGGATAAAGCCGAACAGGCAATTATAAATGCAACAAAAGAGAAAGGTTTAGATACAGTTGTCGAATATAATGAAGCTGCATTTTATGGTCCTAAATTAGACTTTATGATTAAGGATGCGCTGGGTAGAAGTTGGCAATTGGGAACAATTCAAGTTGATTATACTTTACCTGAACGTTTCGAATTAGAATACATAGGTGCTGATAATCAAAAGCATAGGCCTGTAATGATACATCGGGCTCCATTTGGATCTTTAGAAAGATTTATCGCAGTTTTGATTGAACATACAGCAGGTAAATTCCCATTGTGGTTAAATCCAGAGCAAATTACAGTACTTCCAATTAGCGATAAATACAATGATTATGCAAAAGAAGTTTTAAATGTGCTAAATAATTACGATATTCGCGGAGAAGTTGATGAACGAAATGAAAAAGTAGGTCGGAAAATTAGAGATGCAGAGGTGAATAGAGTGCCTTACATGTTAATTGTAGGGGAAGAAGAGTTGAAAAATAAGACCGTTTCTGTTCGTAAACAAGGAGAAGGTGATTTAGGCAGTTTTTCAATAGAAGAATTTTCAACGATTATTCAAAAAGAAATAGACGAAAAGTTGGTTCAATAAATAAATAGTTATAATATTGAACAATATTAGTAAAAATAACAATTAAAAACTTAGAACAATTAGACCAAGAAGAAGAAATAATTACAGAGGAAGAGTTGTAAAACAAGATCCGCATAAAATAAACGATAAGATTAGAGCATCGGAAGTTCGTTTAGTAGGAGAAGGTTTTGAACCTGGGGTTTACCCTATTGAGAAAGCAATGAAGATAGCAAACGAACAAGATTTAGACTTGGTTGAGATATCTCCAAATGCAAAACCTCCAGTTTGTAAAATAATTGATTATAAGAAATATTTATACGAACAAAAGAAACGCGCAAAAGAATTAAAAGCAAAACAATCTAAAGTTGTTATTAAAGAAATTAGATTCGGTCCTAATACGGATGATCACGATTTCGATTTTAAATTGAGACATGCTAAAGGATTCTTAGAAGATGGAGCTAAATTAAAAGCTTATGTGTTTTTTAAAGGACGTACAATTGTTTTTAAAGAAAGAGGAGAAATTTTATTATTAAGATTTGCTCAAGCACTTGAGGATCATGCTACAGTAGAGCAGATGCCAAGACTTAACGGAAAGCGTATGATTATGCTTTTTGCACCAAAAAAGAAAAAATAAGTAGTTACATAAAACAGTACAGGAATGCCAAAGATGAAAACAAAATCTAGTGCCAAAAAACGTTTTAAGTTTACAGGTTCTGGAAAAATCAAAAGAAAGCACGCTTTTAAAAGTCATATTTTGACTAAGAAAGGAAAAAAACAAAAGAGAAATCTTACTAAATCTGGATTAGTTCATAAGTCAGATGTAAGAAGTATCAAAGTTCAATTATGTGCTTAAATTGGATTAGAAGATTGGTTCGCTAATCTTTTAAACCAAACAAAAAAAAACATTAGCAAAGTGTTGATGTTGGTTCTAATTTTAACCCGGTATTTAGTCCACAGTAGATAAGAGCCTTATTTTAGAGGACGCTGATTATCAAAAAAATAAAAAGATATGCCAAGAGCAAAGAATAGAGTTGCGAGTAGAACTCGTAGAAAGAAAATAATGAAACTTGCCAAAGGTTACTTTGGTAGAAGAAAAAATGTTTATACAGTAGCGAAAAATGCTGTTGAAAAAGGTTTAGTTTACGCTTACCGTGATAGAAAACAAAAGAAAAGAAAGTTTAGAGCTTTATGGATTCAACGTATTAATGCTGGTGCACGTCAGTATGGTATGAGCTATTCAGAGTTCATGGGGAAAGTTGGAAAAGCAAACGTTTCTATTAATAGAAAAGTTTTAGCTGATTTAGCTATGAATCACCCAGAAGCTTTCAAAGCAGTAGTTGACGCAGTAAAATAAATTAAACAACTCGTAACACAACTTATTTTTTATAAAAAAAGCCTTTTCATTTAGTTGAAAAGGCTTTTTTGTTATCGTGTATAATTCCTATACTGAAATTAAGTTTGCATCACGCCAACATTATACGGCTTTTCAATAGGCGCATGGTTTGCCGCTTCAATTCCCATAGAAATCCATTTACGTGTATCTAAAGGATCTATTATTGCATCCAACCAAATTCTTGAGGCAGCATACAAAGGTTTAGTTTGGTTGTCATATTTCTCTTTTACACTTTTGTACAAATTTTCTTCCTCTTTTTTTGTTAATTCTTCTCCTTTCGCTTTCTTGCTTGCAACTTCTATTTGTAATAAAACTTTAGCGGCTTGTGCACCTCCCATAACAGCAACTTGTGCCGTTGGCCAACCTACAATTAAGCGAGGATCGTAAGCTTTTCCACACATTGCGTAATTACCAGCTCCATAAGAATTTCCAAGTATAATTGTAAATTTAGGGACTACAGAATTTGCCATCGTACTGACCAATTTTGCACCATCTTTAATTATGCCTCCATGTTCAGATCTAGAGCCAACCATAAAGCCACTTACATCTTGTAAGAACACCAACGGAATTTTCTTTTGGTTACAATTCATAATAAAACGAGCAGATTTATCAGCACTATCGCTATAAATAACCCCTCCAAATTGGACTTCTCCAGTCTTCGTTTTAATAATTTCTCTATTGTTCGCTACAATTCCAACTGCCCAACCATCAATTCTTGCATAACCACAAATAATAGTTTTTCCATAGCCTTCTTTATATTCTGTAAATTCTGAATTATCAACCAATCGCTCTATAATCGATAATGTTCTATATGGAGTATTTCTCGATTCAGGAAAAATGCCATAAATTTCTTGTTCATCTAATTTTGGTTTAGCCGCTTTTTTTCGATCAAAACCAGCGTCTTCAGATTTTCCAATCTTATCCATAATACTTCTAATAGTCTTCAAACAAGATTTGTCATCAGGACTTTTATAGTCACATACACCGCTAATTTCGGTGTGAGTAGTAGCGCCACCTAAAGTTTCGTTGTCTATATTTTCCCCAATAGCAGCTTTTACTAAGTAAGAACCAGCCAAGAAAATACTCCCCGTCTTATCTACAATCAAAGATTCGTCACTCATAATCGGAAGATAAGCCCCTCCAGCAACACAACTTCCCATAACAGCAGCAATTTGAGTAATCCCCATACTGCTCATTACGGCATTGTTTCTAAATATTCGACCAAAATTTTCTTTATCAGGAAAAATTTCATCCTGTAAAGGTAAAAACACCCCTGCACTATC
>WFNC01000106.1 GCA_015488785.1 Flavobacteriales bacterium
AATTACACTGTCATAACCGTATTAGCAGACATAACCGTACAAGATTCTATTGGTAACGCCCCTTTTACAGTTCCTTTTTCTAGTGTAAGTTCATCAGGAGAATACAGTTGGGATTTTGACAATGGAAATAGCATTGGATTTCCTTATGGAATAGAAAATCCAATTGAAACGTTTAACCAATCTGGAGAATACTTAGTTACACTTACAATTTCAGAAATGGGTTGTACAGCAACAGCTTATCAAACTATAATTGTAAATGGAAGCTTACCTACAGGAGTTATTATACCAAATATATTCACACCAAACGGAGATGGAGAAAACGATGCTTTTTTCATAGAAACAATAAATGGTTCTAATATGAGCGGATCTATATTTAACCGTTGGGGAAGAAAAGTACATGAATTGAACGGCTTAGATGCTAAATGGAATGGCGGAAAATATAACGAAGGGACTTATTACTACATTATAAAAGTAACTTTTGCAGATGGAAGCACAAAAGAATATGAAGGTAGTTTTATGATGACAAAATAGAAAATGCAAATTCCATCTCCATTACAAAAACTAGATTTACCGTTATTTAATCAAAAAGAAATAGAGGTTTGGGTAAAACGTGACGACTTAATTCACGACGAAATTTCGGGAAACAAATGGCGTAAATTAAAATACAATATCCAAAAATATAAGGAAGGAAACTATAAAGCTTTGTTAACTTTTGGAGGAGCATATTCCAATCATATTTTAGCGACAGCAAAAGTAGGATTTGATTTTGGAATAAACACAATTGGAATAATAAGAGGAGAAGAACATTTGCCTCTGAACCCAACTTTACAAAAAGCAGTAGCCTTAGGCATGGAATTGAAATATGTTTCTCGTTCCGACTATAGAGAAAAACACACCAAACCTTTTACAGATAAGCTGATAAAAGATTTAGGAAATATTTACATTGTACCAGAAGGAGGAGGAAATATCGAAGGTGTTTTAGGTTGTAAAAACATAGTAGAAGAAATAGAACAAGACTTTGACTACATACTTACCGATTGCGGAACTGGAGCAACCCTAGCGGGAATTGGATTAGCGTTAAAAAAACATCAAAAAGCAATTGGGATACCTGTACTAAAAGGAGGAGGTTTTATAGAGAAGGAAGTTTATAATTTTTATTCTCAAATAGATAATGCAACTCAGTTTTTAGCACAAATTGATTTAAAAACAGCATACCATTTTGGAGGTTACGCCAAACATAAACCAGCGTTATTAGATTTTATGCGTACTTTCTATAAGCAAACAAATATAAAAACAGACCCTATTTATACAGGCAAACTTTTTTATGGATTTATGGATTTAGTAGAAAATGATTATTTTCCAAATCATTCTAAAATCATTGTAGTTCATACAGGAGGATTACAAGGAATAGAAGGCTTCGAAAAAAGATACAAATTATCTATTTATTCTTAAATGGTAATATTTCTATAAACATAAGCCTGAAAAATTAATAATAATGAGTATTTTTATAATCTAATTATACTTCATGTAATTTGCTTTTATTTGTTTTGAGTAGATCTACATTTAATAACAAAAATGAATGACTTTGAGTTTGAAAGAAAAAACTTCCTATTTTTTAATCACTTACCTATTTTTTATCATAGGCGTTGGTTATATGATTGTAAATTATACTGCTAAAGAAGGAACCATTTTAGTCAATAGAACATGGACGGAATTTCAAGATGTATTCTTTACATACGTCACTCATTTAGGGGATGGAGTGACTGCTGTAATAGTTATTTTATTAATTTTTACATTTAGTACTATTAGAAATGGAATAATAGCATTGTCTAGTTTTGTGTTTACGGCTGCGATTACTCAGGTATTGAAACATACCTTTTTTGCAGATGCAATGCGCCCATTCATACAACTCTGGCATGAGTTTAAATATGGAGATTTACACATGGTATTACCAGAAGAATTAATGAAGAAAGGTAATTCGTTTCCTAGCGGTCACACCACTTCTGCTTTTAGTTTATTTTTAATCCTCACAATATTTTTTAAACGCCCTACTTTAGGGATTTTGTTTGCAATAATAGCCATGTTAACCAGTTATTCTAGAGTATATTTAGGGCAACATTTTTTTGAGGACATATTTTTAGGTTCTCTTATTGGTACTTTTGGAACATTATTTATTTATTCTGTTTTTGAAAAAAAGAATTATTTTTCAGACCTTAACTACTCACTTTTAAATAAAATAAATGATAAAAAGAATATTTGATATCCTTTCATCAGGGACAGTATTATTACTAGGCTTTCCTTTTTTCGTAATCATTTCTATTCTAATTGTTTTAGATAGTAAAGGAGGTGTGTTTTTTAGACAGGTTAGAGCAGGAAGAGGAAATAAAGATTTTGGAATATATAAATTTAGAACAATGCGTCCAGATTCTGAAGCCCAAGGACAAATCACCGTTGGAGGTCGAGATCCGAGAATTACTAAAGTAGGTTATTGGCTTAGACGATTTAAAATTGATGAGTTTCCTCAGTTGATAAATGTTCTAATTGGCGACATGAGTATTGTAGGTCCAAGACCCGAAGTAAGAAAATATGTAGATTTATACAACGAAGAGCAATTAAAAGTCCTAACGGTAAGACCAGGTTTAACAGATTACGCTTCAATTGAATACTTAAATGAAAATGATTTATTAGAAGCTTCAGAAAACCCCGATGACACTTATGTAAATGAAATAATGCCGAGTAAACTTAAATTAAACTTAAAATACATAGAAGACAAAAGTTTTTTATTGGATTTAAGATTAATAGGTAAAACCGTTGGTAAATTATTTAGGAATTAAGAATTAGGTTCTACCGAGTTTGGTATGAGTTTTTCTAATTTAGAAATGAACTAATTTTTTTTGTAAAATGTACAACGTATTATGTACAATGTTTTTTTGATTTTTTTAAGCACTAAAAAAAAATCTTACGATTTTTACGAAAAATTAAATTGACTCCCACGCCAAAACCTGTAGAATCTACTAAATCGTTAAGAGTTATTGGCAAAGTTAATATGACAATCAAACAAGAGTTTTTTTGTCTTAACATCTTGAATCTTCTAGTCTTGTTTCTAGTCAGTCAAGAGGTTTTAATAATAAAGAAAAACAAGATATCTTTTGTTTTACAATCTTATAGTCTTAAAGTCTTATTCGCGTTAGGGATGGAAGCGGCATCCTTTTCTTTTTTTTTCAAAAAGAAAAGATACAGCGGACAGCCCGCTCGAACGCCCAAATAAAAAAGGCTTAAATTGGTTTACAAAATCGAGTATATTATAGTTTAGAATTGCTTAACTTTGTTGTTTTCTGTGCAAAAATTATGATGATACCCAAAGAGACCATAGAGCGAATATTTGATGCTGCCGACATTGTTGAAGTTATAAACGACTTTGTACATTTAAAAAAAGCAGGGTCAAATTATAAAGGATTAAGTCCTTTTGTAAACGAGAAATCACCTTCGTTTATGGTTTCGCCTGCCAAAGGAATTTTTAAAGATTTTAGTTCAGGAAAGGGAGGGAATGTGGTTACGTTTGTAATGGAACACGAGCATTTTTCTTATCCAGAAGCATTAAAATGGTTGGCAAAACGGTACAACATTGAAATAGAAGAAGAGGAATTAACTGCTGAACAAATAGAAGCTCAATCGGAACGAGAAAGTTTGTACTTGGTCAATCAATTTGCTAAAGATTTTTTTGTAAGGCAAATGCTAACGACAAACGAAGGGCAAGCAATAGGCTTGAGTTACTTTAAAGAACGTGGATTTAGCGAAGAAACTATAAAGAAGTTTGAATTAGGGTACGCTCCTCAAGGAAGTGATAATTTGACAAAGGCTGCAACTAGCGCTGGATATAAATTAAAATTTTTAGAAGCAACAGGATTAAGTAGAACAAACGAAAGAGGCAGTTACGATTTTTTTAGAGGGCGTGTTTTATTTCCTATTCAAAATATTACTGGGCGTGTTTTAGGTTTTGGTGGAAGAATTCTTAAAATAGATAAAAAATCAGCTAAATATTACAACTCTCCAGAAAGTATAATTTACAACAAAAGTAAAATACTCTATGGGTTGTTTCAAGCGAAACATGACATTATAAAAGAGGATAAATGCTTTTTGGTTGAAGGTTATACGGATGTAATCAGTTTGCATCAAGCAGGAGTTAAAAACGTAGTTGCATCTAGTGGTACAGCCTTGACGGAAGGGCAAATCCGATTAATAAAAAGATACACTAAAAACATTACCATTCTTTACGATGGTGATGCCGCTGGAATAAAAGCTTCTTTTAGAGGAATTGACCTTATTTTGGAAGAGGAAATGAACGTAAAAGTGGTTCTTTTTCCAAATGGAGAAGATCCTGATAGTTATGCTCGAAAAGTTAGCACGGAAGAATTGGATCGCTACCTGGACAAGGAAGCGCAAGATTTCATTCATTTCAAAGCGTCAATTTTATTGTCAGATTCTAAGAATGACCCAATAAAAAAGGCGGAGACAATTAAAGACATTGTTCGTTCTATTGCAATTATTCCCGATCAAATAACACGTTCGGTATATATTCAAGCTACAAGTCAATTGTTTGAAATTTCGGAACAAGCACTTCTAAATGAAGTAAACAAACAACTTGGAGTAAAGCAAGAATCCGATTTTAAAGCACAGCAGATTGCTGAGAAAAAGAATCCAACCAAAGCATTGCCTCGCAAAACTTCTAGTGATGGAAGGCATCTATTGGAAGATCAAGAAAAAGATTTAATTCGATTAATGATTCTCTACGGTTCGCAACACATTACAATAGAAGTAGAAGGAGAAGACGGAAAAACAGAAGAGGTAAATTATCCTGTCGCTCAGTTTATAATTGAAGAAATATTGAGCGATGATATTTCTTATCTGAATAAAGATTACCAACAAGTTTTTGATGAATACTTAGATGGGATTCAAGAAGGCTTAGTTGTCAGCGAAAAACATTTTACGCATCACGAAAATAGAGATTTGAATCAAATTGTAATTGATGTAACAACACAAAAAGATAGTGTAAGTAAAAACTGGGGAATAAAACATAAAATATTTCCAGTTGATGAGAGCGAAAAACTAAAAGAAGCGGTGATGCAATCGGTAGCTGTCTTTAAAATGAGGACAGCCGAAAATATGATTACCGACAAACAAAACTTATTAAAACACGAGGCTGATAATGATGAAATAATGAGCCTTTTAGAAATAATAAGAAACTTAAATAGAGCAAGAAATTCTTTTGCCGAAAAACTAGGAATAACGATAACAAGATGATTGAAATATTAAATATTGAGGGATTTTCTCTAACGATTCTAAATGTAGGTTTAGTTGTTTTAACTTGGTTAATTGTTCTTTTCTTGAAAAAAAAGCTCACAAAAAAAACAGACGAACTCTTACATAAATATAATTGGAGTTTAGGAAAAGAAAACATTCTCAACAAATTAATTAACCAAGTAATGATAATGCTTGGAATTCTATTTACAATCGCATTTCTAGGTATTGGAAATAAAGCATTTTCAGTTTCAGGAATTTTAGAGCATAAATTATTTGGAAGTAATGGTCCAGAAAGTTTCAAAGTCACAATAGGGAGTATTATTTTTATTGTAGTTATGATATACATAGCCAAATTACTCTTAAATCTGACAAATACCTTAATTGCAAAATCAGCGAAGGACAAGGATTGGATTGATGAAAGTAAACAATATATTATTTCTAGATTATCATCTTACTTAATTTATGTTATTGTATTTTTCATAACACTCAAGAGTATTAATGTAGATATTACTCAGTTATTAATTGCTTCTTCTGGAATTTTAATTGGTTTTGGTTTAGCATTTCAAATCATTTTTAAAGACATTATATCAGGTTTTATTCTCTTGTTTGATGGAACTATAAAGATTGGTGACATCCTTGAAATTGAAGGAAATATGGTAAAAGTAGAACAAATTAACATTAGAACATCTTATGTCAAAAATCTAGATAGTAAAGTTATAGTTGTTCCCAATTCTAAATTAACGGAGAACAAAGTGACAAACTGGACTGTAAGTGAAAAAGCAACTCGATTCAATGTAAAAGTAGGAGTCGCTTATGGTAGTGATACTAAGTTGGTGAAGGAATTATTATATAAAGCAGCGCTTGATCATCCTAAAGTG
>WFNC01000107.1 GCA_015488785.1 Flavobacteriales bacterium
AGTGTTACAACTAAATTGCAACAAGCACAAGAAGATGAAGAGTATATTTATAATAATCTTCATGAGGTATTGGCTAGTATTTCTGAACCAATAGAAAAAGAACTTGATTCTAATTATTACAAAGAAACAGCATCTATTTTTTACGAACATCTAACAGTTGCAGATGCTTATCCTATTTGTTTTTTTTTCTCCAAACTCTCGGAACTCTTAACGGAAATTACAGTCAACTTTTCGAAGAAGAAATTACAGAAAGCCGAGGACATAGTGCAGGAATTGGAAATGGATTTATTAAAAAATGGGGGTGGATTGTAACATTAGATAATTTGAGTAACGGAGATTTTACTAAGTGGGAATATTTTAATAAAATGAATGTAATTGAGTTTTTAAATATATGTTCATTTGTGAAAGATAAACAAAGCGTTAAGAAATGAGTAAAGAAGTAGGATATAGCGATTCAGATTTTGTTGAGGTTGGGGAACTTTCAGCAATTGAAAAGGTTCTTTCTGACTTTGGAAATAAAATTCAAACCGAATTGCAAAAGTCTTTAGCTAAGGGCGGTAAGTTTGGAGGTCAAATTGATACTGGTAATTTATACCAATCAATTAAATTCACTACTGAAATATTTGGAACAAAGCATAATTTCAGATTGAACTTAGCGGATTATTACGATTATGTAAATAAAGGAATAAAAGGAACTAAATCTTCTAACAAATCGCCCAATAGTCCATATAGTTTTGGTGGAGCTTTAAAACCACCTAGTAGTACAAAGTTGAAAGGATGGGCGAACAGGAAAGGGCTTAATCCTTTCGGAGTAGCGAAAAGTATAAGAGAAAAAGGAACGTATGGTAGTGGTTTTTATGATAGAGTTGTAACCGAGAAAGTACTAGAAGATTTAGCGAATGATTTAAACGAAGCGTCTAAAGAAGATGTAAGAATAGTAATTGACCACACGATTAAAGGTGTGTTTGGAAAGGTTGGATAAATGGCAATAAGTATAATAACAACACCGAATGACATAGTTAATGTTTACAATGAAATTGTATTAACAGCATTATCAACGAATATAGCGAATGACAATTTCACTTATTTAGTTGATATTTATATAAATGGTTCAGCAACTTATAATACAAGATTGCGAGTTCCTCCGATTCCAAATGGTGGTTTTTGTGTAGTCGATTTGCATAGGATTTTAGAATCTTATGTTAGTTCTGATATGTTCAAATCAAATGATAATGCAGGTAGTTATGGTTGCCCTAATAGTTCGTTAACTTATGAGGTTAAGGTAGGAGAAGAATATATTTTAGCAGGCGTATTAGTTACTAATGAAGATGAGGACGTAACAACTACATTAAAAGCGGTTAATGGCTCACTTTCTTATTTTGATTTTGTAGATTACGACTATCAGAAATACATACCAACTGATATAAATAGCAAGCATTTAACTAATGCACCTACACAAGAAGTGGTTTCTAAAAATGATTTAGGTTACCTTTATTATTTAGACCCTTTGTTCGAAGTTCCTTTTTTACAAATAAGGGGTTTTAATGATAATAATGTGAAAATAACTGATTGCTATGTAGATTTAACTAATAGCAATAATCTTGTAAATCGTATTCCATTTGCTCCAAAAAGCATTGATAATATAGATATTTCAGATTTGACTATTCTACAAGGAGCGACTCCAATGTTTTCAACAAATGGAATATCTTACTATACTATTGATTTTTTAAATAACGTAAACAATAAAACTTTAAAAAGCAAAAAATATATTCTTCGTGAAGACTGCGAAAATGAAATGGTACGTTTAATTTTCTTAAACAGATTAGGCGGTTATGACGCTTTTAATTTTTACGGTAGGAATAATTCAGAACATAAAATCGAGCGTAAAAACTACAAGAAAACACCAAACAGAATTGATGCAAGCGGTAACTATTCTTATTCAAAATCAGACAAAGAAAAAGTACAATATTACACAAAAACAACAGAAAAGATAAGTTGTAACAGTGATTGGATTACGGAAGAAGAGGAAAAATGGTTATTGGAATTGATAGAAAGTCCTGAGATATATATGCAAGTAGGTAATGAATTGATAAGCGTTGCAAAAATAGAAGCATCTAGTCATAAGATTAGAAAACACATAAGTGAGAAGCTTTTTAAATTAGAAGTGAAATTTGAATTAGGAACAGATAATTATAGGCAACGTGGTTAGAGAGCAATTAATAATAGAGGGGGTAAACATACCCTTGGCAAAGGCATTAAATCCGAGTATCACGAAATCAATAAATGATATTTCAGAGCCACAGAAGAAGAAAAGCGATTTTTCAAAAACAATTACTTTGCCAAATTCTAAGGAGTTGAGCAAAGTATTTGCATTTGTTTTTGAGATTAATAATGATGGAACTTTTAATGTAAACAAAAAAGCCGATGCCTTGTATTTGATGGATAGTCAAATCATTTTAAAAGGATTCTTACAATTGAAATCAATCAACATAACTGACACCAACGATATTGAATATTCGTGTGTTCTTTTTGGCGAAACGGCTAATTTCTTCACTAAAATAAAAAGCTTAGAATTAACTGATATTAAAGACTTGTCGGATTTTAACCACTTCAACGAGGGGGGGGTAAAAATTGATAGTTGGGAAACTCAAATTAAATACTTAGGAAATAATATACCATACAAAGATGGGAGGGGGTACGTTTACCCTTTGATAAATTACGGTTATGATAATTCGCTTGACCATTACGACATAACAGATTTAAAGCCATCGTTTTTTGTCAAAGAATTGTTTGATAGAATTTTTAAAGATGCAGGATTTACCTATACTTCGAGTTTTTTAAATTCAAATACTCGATTTAAAAAGGCTATAATTCCATTTGTCGGTTCAGATTCTAGTTTAGTCAGTAGTTCTACAACTCAAAGAATTTTCAATGCTATTGAACCACACTTAGTAACACCAATTACAGCAGGAGGGCAATCTAGTTTAATTAAATACATTCATGAATTAGTTGATGTTGGTAATAATTACGACCCTATTTCTGGCGATTGGCTAGTAGCTTATAGCGGTAACTACAACTTAGATTTAAGTTTAAAACTTACAGTTGAATTTACCCCGATAGGTAATTCATTGCCAGTATTTGCCAATACAAATACTCGTGTTATGGTTATGTTTGAAAAATACGGTTCGATAGGAGGTTCGTGGACACCATTTTGGTACAGTACTTATTTAGATGTTAAACCTGTCGGTAGTATTAATAGCGGAGACACTTATATAACTGAATTAAACCCTAGTTTAAACTCACAAGAGTACAGCGGTGTAAACTCAATATCTCCGAATACAGTTAACTTATCAGCTCAAAATATACTTCTAGTTGCTGGGGATATAATAAGAGTTAAACTAATTGTAGTTAACGACATGAGCCAAATTTTTTCAGATGTAGCAATTTTCGAAGATGTGAATGGAGTTAAATATAATCATACTGTAAAAATAAATACAATTGAGGGGCACTTTAAAAATTCAGCTAGGAATATAACGCACTCTTACGGAGAATTGATAGAAATGGAATTAGCCGTACCCAAGAAAATCAAACAATTAGATTTTGTATTGAGTATATTCAAGATGTTTAATTTATTCGTTTACAAAAACCCTAATAAATTAAATGATTTCTTCATTGAGCCTAGAGATGATTTTTACAATAGTGAGGTTGTAGATTGGAGCGAAAAACTAGAC
>WFNC01000108.1 GCA_015488785.1 Flavobacteriales bacterium
AGGAGCGTTATTCCAAAAATAAGAGCGGATAATATGAGTGAGATTAAATTCATTAATTATTGTAAAATTAATAATAATTAATCTTTTAAACTAATTATAATTTAAAAATCTAAGTTTTACTGAAACGTATTGATACTCGTTTTGAATTAAAATTACGGTAAAGTATATTCAATGTACAAACAAATGTACAAGACAGACAATCATAAATAATATTTATAATGTTGCTTACTTTATCTAAATTGTACAGGAAGCATTGAAAACAAAGGGCTTTAAACGCAAAACGCCCATTCCATAAGGAATGAGCGTTTTTTACAAGTGAGCCAGAAAGGATTCGAACCTTTGACCGCCTCCTTAGAAGGGAGGTGCTCTATCCAGCTGAGCTACTGGCCCAGTAGTTAGCGAGTGCAAAAATAAGTATATTTATTTAATTAAAAAAGTTTTTTTCAAAATAAATTAAACTTTTTTTTATTTACTTTAATTTAATGATTGTTTCAAAAGCTTCATAGTCTGCTACCGTAGCTTTAACTGTATAAACTCCTTTTGCTAAATCTAATATGTTTTGGGGTAATACAATTGTTTCTTCTCCTATAATGGGGTAGGTCAATGAAGATACGATTTGCCCTAAGTCATTATAAAAATTTATTTTGACAGGTTGATCCGTTGGATTTTTTATTGTCAAGCTAACATTTCCTTCAAATGGATTAGGATAAACACTTAAACTAAATTCTGTAATTGGCTCTTCTGGATCTACTGGTACCGGAGGAATAACATCATATAAGGTTATCCAAATCGGATTGGAGAATGAATGGTACTTGTCGTAAGTTGATCCGTAAATTGAACTAATAGCGGTATAGTCTTTTGTTGTTTGAATTTCTGCTCTTAGGTAAAAATAATTACTATCTGGTACAGTTGAATTTTGAAATATAGAGTCTAATATGTCGGTTAACAATAAATTGATATTGTTTGTTCCGCTAGTAGCCGTAATCGGCATTATTCTTTCAATTTCTCCTGTTTCGGTTCCTGCGATAAGTTTTAAGTAATTTATATTCCCAAATTCTGCAGTTGTTACATAATCAATGTTTAAATAATAGTCTTCGATATTTAAGGTGTTTACAATTTTATCTTCGCCCATTAGTATTTCATTAGAAGCATTGTTTCCGTCTGAACTGATTCCTATAGTGACTATTGGACCATCAGAAAGACTGGTGTTTCCTTGATATAATGCTTTTAATATACCTTCTCCATTGTCTCCCATTCCCTCTGGACAATAAGCGATAGTGGTCAATTTACCAACAGCATTTGTATTTATAACGCCTACACTTCCAAAGTCATCGGTGTTCGAAAAGTTAAAAGAACCATGAGCATCTGCTCCGGCAGAAATGAAAAGTTTCCAGTTTTTGTAATCACTGTTTGCATTCTTATTGATTAACCCAAGCTTATTGGCTTGATTTACGATTTCTTGTCCTTGTCTAAATTTTTTCATGTGATGAGAGAGAGCAGTTGTATCAAATTCTGAAAAAGGAGTATCATTACCTCTAACATTCCAAGGGTCTAATTCCCCTAGAATACCTGATGTTGTTTCTCTTCCGTTTCTGACATTCCATATTTGCGCACCTACAAGACGGTCTTTCATTAGTTTTCCTGGTTCAGAAGATAGAATATCAGAAGTTGCGTTTACATCGTTACAAATTATATTTCCTCCTGTTTTTGGGAAATTATTTCCGTTGGCAGGGAATGTTGCTTCTCCAAAATTCCAAACATTTCCTCCTACTGGTATCGTTGGTAGTTTATCTGCTGTTGCAAAGGGATGAGCAGCATAAGAAAAACCATCTGTAATGGTCAATTTGTTGAGGACATCATCGATAAAAACATGAGTAGGAGTTAAATCTCCGTCTCCATCTCCTAAGAATTGTAAGCTAAATGGTGCTTTGTAACTAGGGTAAGCTAGCATGTGTACCAAATCTCCTGCGCCATTACTTGTAGATACTTCCTGCGCTGCTACGACTTTAAAATCAGGATTTTGAGTATTGAGTTCTTGAACCATCGTTTGTATTTTAGCCCAATTGGTGTGTATGTTTCCTCCACCATAATTATCGTAGTCTGAAGTGTGATCTGTTGTGGTAAACCAATTTAGTCCAATTAGTTTTCCTGCTTCGATTGTCGCTTCTATCGGTAGTCCTGTTTCTGCACTGTTTTGAGTGAATAATGAATGTAAATGCGTGTCTCCTCTGTACCAATTTGTCATGGAAGGGAGGTCTTCATTTTGTCTAAAAATTCTAAGACCAATGAAATCATTACTGATTGTATTATTTGAATATCCTATTTCCACTTCTACATCAATAATGTCTTCCATACCTTGTAATTCTGATGCTGGAATGTTAAAAGTAAAATACCAATATGCATGATCTGCTTCAACAAAGTCATCTCCAAAAAAATCGCTATCTTCATTAAAATCCATGGTGTAAGAATCAGAAGCAACAAAGCTTGAAAGCTTAAATTCTTGAATGTCTAACTGTGGATCGTTGGGAGATTTGCTTGAATACATCGATTTAAAAGCGGCGTCACTTATACTGTTGTATTTTAAAATTGGTCCGAAAGAAGCACTTGAAGCATTTTTAATTTTTATGTTAATGTAATCGATTTGTAAGGTGATAATCTGAACTTTATCAGCGTCATGTAAATAAAAGTGTACGGGAATGTCTCTTTCGTTTCCATTGTTGTCTAATTTTTTCATTCGCCATGGAGCATCTGCAAAAAATTCTGAAGCTAGGGTATTCGACTGTTTTGTTTCAAAGTTTGGAGAATCCCAACCGCCCCAATCGTTTCGTTTCCCAAATATTTTGGTGACTTCTATTTGTACAATGTCATTTTCTATGTTCATTAATTTTTTAGAAATTGTAAATTCACCTGCTACAAATTGAACGTTACTTTTTATTTCTTTTATTTCAATTAATTGCAATGGGTGATGATTTATTACGAGCTCTATTGCAATATTCGATAAGTTGGTTTGTTTGATGTTTTCGAATTGAAATTGATAGATGTAATTTTCTTCTGTTTCGATAATTTTTACATTTTCGATAGAAGCAAACTGACCTCTATGTGCAAAAAATGAAAGGGAAATAAATAAAAAGCTAACTAAGGAGACTACTTTAAACATGGTAAGTGTGTATTAAATATAAATTTTGTAATAAACAAAAATACAAAAAAAATAGTTAGTATTTGTTAAAATGAATACTAAATGTCTTATCGAATACTATTTATTTTCCTTGCGTTAGGAATAGTAGTGGTAGCTTTTTGGATTGTGACTTAGTTTAACTTTGGAGAAAAGAGCGATTTTATGAGCTCCTTTTTGCCTTAGTTAAACTTGGTTTCAATCCAAAAACTACAAGCGAATAGTCCGTTAAAACGCCCAAATAAACCCAAAAAGAGAAGTCTTATTATTACGTATTATAATTTGCTTATTTTCTTAAAATTTGTCTATTTTTGCAAGAAAAAAGAAAATGAAAAAGTTGATTATTTTTATTGTAATTATAGCTGTAGCCTTGTTTTTGACCAAACCATCTGACCCCGATTTTGATGCGTATATCAAAAATTATATCGAAGGGCGAGTTTCTAATCATGAGCAAAAGCAATCGGTATTTAAAAACATATTGGGTGCTATGACAGCTGAGTTGGGGAGTGTTTTGACCAAAGAATTGACAAAAAAAGAAGATTATTACTTGTTTACGATTTATGAAATTAATTTAGACAAAGAAGAACCGTATAAATTCGTGGGAATCGCAAAAAACTTTTTACCTTTGCAAACTGAAGAACCATTTAAATAAAAATTAAAAAATAGATATGAAAAAAGCAATTATACATACAGAAAAAGGAGATATGACGGTAGAGTTATATGAAAAAGACGCTCCAAAAACAGTTGAAAACTTCGAGAAATTAATCAAAAAAGGATTTTACAATGGATTGAATTTTCACAGAGTGTTGCCTGATTTTGTAATTCAAGGAGGGTGCCCAGACGGAACAGGAGCAGGAGGCCCAGGATATTCTATCGACTGCGAATTGGACGGAGACAACCAATATCACGACAGAGGAGTTTTGTCTATGGCGCATGCAGGAAGAAACACGGGAGGATCTCAATTTTTTATCTGCCACAGTAGAAATAATACAGCTCACTTGGACGGAAACCACACTTGTTTTGGTAAAGTTATTGAAGGATTAGATGTAATAGACGAAATTAGAGAAGGTAACAAAATTAACAGTATAGAAATGGTTTAATACCGTTTTGCAATTAAATATTAAAAGCGATGTTCTTAGGAATGTCGCTTTTTTTTGTTCATGTTTTTTTTCTTGAAGTTGTTCTAAAAATTGTTTTTGGGCGTTCGAGCGGGCTGTCCGCACTCGCTTTTTTAGTTTTTTCTAAAAAACTAAAAAGAGCTCAAACAATTGCTACCATCCCTAACGCAAAATAGAGGGGAATTTATTTAATCAATACCAATTAAATAATGAAATGCAATATATAAATAGTTTTAGAGAATTAGTTACTCAAATCTTCCAAAGCTAAATCTATATCGGTGAATAGAAAATTAAAATTGTGGTCTAATAGTATTTTAGGCGAAACCCACCTGCTTTTCAATATTAATTCGGGTTCTGTTCTAATCATAAATGCTCCAATTTTTAAGAACCATTTTGGTTGTGGTAATCCAAAATTATAAGCTAAAGAATTTCTCAAAGATTTCATAAAACGAGCATTATCGATATTGGAAGGAGCGGTTGTATTTATACTTCCATTTATGTTTTTGTTCTCAATTGTAAAATCTACGATTCTTAAGAAATCTTGTAAATGCAACCAAGCAAATTTTTGATTTCCATCGCCTTGTTTTCCTCCCAAATAAAAACGAACCAAGTTGGATAAAACAGGGTAAACCCCTCCGTTTTTCCCAAGAACTAATGAAGTTCTTAATGCTACTTTTCTTGTTTGTTTGGTGTCGAATTTGTAAAATTCATTCTCCCAGTTTTTGGCAATAGAAATCGAGAAGTCGTCGCCCATTTCTCCGTTGGCTTCGGTCATTATTTTATCTTCAGAATGTCTGTATATTGTTGCTGTACTGGCGTTAATCCAAAGTAGAGGAGGAGTGGCGCTGTTTTCTATGACTTTGCCAATCGCTCGAGTAGAATCTATCCTCGAACTCATAATCAACTTTTTGTTTTTGTTGGTGTATCTACAATCTACAGATTTTCCTGTCAGGTTGATTACGACATCAGCTTCGTCAATCCATTTTATCCAACTTCCATGTCGTTTTGCATCCCAATTTTCATAGATTATACCATTCTTTAGTTTGCTTTCTTTTCTGGTCAATATAATTATTTTATGTCCTTTTTTTAAGAAGTGTTGAGCTAAATTCTTACCTAAAAAGCCTGTTCCTCCTGCAATTAATATCGTTTTCATAATGTTTGTTTTAGTTTATGACGCTCCAAAATAATTTTGGAGCGTCATTATATCAATTTATTTGGTATTAGTCTTAGAAGTTGAAATAATGTCTTAATAAATAATTTTTTCTTCGTTGAAATCATCTGTTGGTTTTTCTCGATTCAACTTAGCTGCTTTTTTTCCTCTAAAAAACAAGTAAAGGTTCAAGAAAAGCATGATGCCAAGATAGATGGAAAAACCGCCAATTTTTTGACTCAGTATTTCGATTAAACTTTGATAGCCTGCAACCGATTTGTATATTCTTAGAATCCAAAGTGCAAAACCAATATTGAACAAATAAAATCCAACTTCAAATAGTTTATTGGTTGCCAATGCAATTTCTTCTCGTTGATTAAAAATATCGAGCATAAATACCTTTCCATTTTTAAATAGAATATGTGCAACATATAAAGTTAACGATATACTGATTGACAAATAGATTAGGTAGGCAGGTACGATTAGTGAATTTCCCATGATGTTTAGTTTTTTATGGTTTGTGTTTTTCGACTCAAAAGATATAAGCCGATTAAGTTTATAAAATGCATTATTGCAAGTAGAATAAGTAATGAACCTAGTTTGTGACTTACAATTTTTATTAATCCTTCGGTAGTGGTTATGTTTTCCCAAAAGGTGATGGTTAAAGCGGCTTTACCTAAGTTTACAAGGTAATAACCAATTAGTAATAGTTTGTTTAGCGTTTGTACATAGGCTGTTTGGTTTTTAAAGATTTCGTGTAAATATACTTCTCCGTTTTTGTAGAATATCCATCCCAATTTTATGGTGACATAAAAACTAATGGAGAGAAATAAGATATAGCTTGTTATGTTATAGTGCATTATTGTATTTTTAGAACTTTCAGTAATTTATGAAAGTTTATTTTCAAAAAAAACAGAATTTAATCTGCTGTATTGTTTTTTCTTTAGGTAAACAGTTTAACAATTGTTTTCATAAACCAGCTTTTTTCTGAAGAACTAATTTTTGTTAACGTTTTGTCGGCTTGTATTGCCATGTTATTTATTTCGTTAATTTGAGTCATAAAATGTTCCAATTCTTTTGGTGAATTTTCACTCTCTATAGTTGTAGTTTGTAATTGACCTAGAATTTGCAACATTGGGAGAAGTTCTTTTTGCTGTCTCATTTTCAATATTCTTTTGGCAATGACCCATATATCTTTTTCGCCAATAAAAAACTCTCTTCGTTCTCCAATTTTATATTCTTTGTATAGTAATCCCCAATCAATCAAAGTTCTAATGTTGGTGTTGGCATTTCCCCTCGAAATTTTCAAAGCATCCATTACCTCTTCGGTACTCATAGATTCTGGCGCAATCAAAAACAAAGCGTGTATTTGTGCCATTGTTCTATTTATACCCCATTGAGAGCCAAAACTTCCCCAAGATTGTATGAATTTATATTTCGCTTCTTCCAGTTCCATGATGTAAAGGTAATTAAAGTTTTTAAACTTTCAGTAAAAAATGAAAGTTTATTTTATTTTTAGATTTAATTGTTCAAATCGAACCTGAAAAGTACTTTGTTTTTTTAACGAATAGTCTGAGTATCTCCTAAAAATTAGAATTGAACTTCATCTAGTTTACAGTCGTGATATTGTTCGCAACCTTTTTCAATTACTTCTCTTAGGTTAAGCATTGCGGCTAAAGCGACCTGCGAATAGTTTTGGGATGCATTTTTAAAACCTCCCCATTCCGATTGCCACATTTTGGTTATCAACTCTTGGTTTGTAGGTTTTGTCTCAAACGATTCTATCAATCCCTCAACGTTTCCTGCTCCTGCATGATAAATATGAAGGACAAAAAGTTTAAACCAAACTTCATTTTCTGAGAATGGAATATCATATTTCTTTAATATTCTTTTCGCTTGTGGAATACACGTTTTTCGAATCAAACTAGCCGCTCCTTTTGCCGATTTGTTAAAGTCTTTACGTTCATCTATGGTCTTATTCACGATTAAACCGTGACTTCTAGCTACCGATTTCATCAATTGAAATGGACCATAAGCACCTACATTTGAAAACTTAATTTTACCAGGGCTTTCAATTAATAAAATAGCTTGTGCATACCAAGGATCTGTTTTGTGTTTCTTAAAAATAGGAATCGCTTTACTAATGCTAGGAATTACTTTGTCAAATTGGTAAAAATTACTCTTTCCAGAAGTTACATATATTTTTTCGGTAGAATTCAAGTCATAAAACTTTCGAACACTGTCCTTGTATTGTGTTTTTTCTTCTTCTGTTTGCGCTTTCCATTTTATAAATGAGTCGGTTCCTAAAATAGTTCTTGTAGCAGCAATATTAATCAAGCAAGAATCTGGAGAGAGTAACATCACTTTTTTCCAAAAAACAGGTTGAGCTAACTGATCCCATCGTTCTTCAATTAAGTCGTCGGTATTTACAAAAAGATAATTTGAGGAATCTTTTCCATAGTAGTCAACAATGTAATTGTCTTGAGAAAAACCGATTATCGGTAATATTAGAAGAAAAAGAAAAAATAATTTCATAAGCTAAATGGGTCATGTTCGATACTCAATACAATAAGAATTACGAAGAAATGAACGATTCAAAAATACTGTAAAACTATTTGTTTTCAATGTAAAAAATATAAAACAAAAAATAAGCCATAAATGTAATAACATTTATGGCTTATTTTTATCAAAGCTTTATTTTAAACTAACAACTTATCGTTTATAAAGCTACGATGATTAAGTATTAAATCAGACAATACTTACAATTCTATTAATTGGAATAATTGTTCCTTGTTTTAGAACAATGTTTTTATCTCCAACTGCCCAAACAGTTGTTCTTACTTCTTTCAATCCTTTATCGTCTTCAAAAACAATTTTGATTTTAGTACGGTGTAAATTTCCTAAAATCATAGCTCTTCTAAGCGAGTGTTTTAATATTTTTATTTCATCTGCTGTTTTGCTAATCGCTGTTTTTGGGAATATTAAGTCTGAAATGGCTTCCTTTTCAATAAGGGTAGGGGTTAATGTAGTGTTTTCCATAAGATGTGTTTTAGTTTCGCTTTAAATAACGTTAATTTAATTTATTTAGTTACAATTTTAAGATAATTTTTTCTGTCTTTTTTTATTTTGCTCCTTTCATCTTGTCTGTAACCTATAATCCAACAGATTTTATTGTTACTTTCTAAAATCCAACAATTTTCTTTTTCAAATTGATTTAATTTAAGGTCTATAAAGTAGTTGCTCACTTTTTTACTTCCTTTCATTCCCAATGGTATAAATTTATCACCTTCTTTCCATTTTCTAAGAATAAAAGGAAAAGAGACTTTACTGGCATCAAAAAAAGCAGTATTATTTTTAAAAACCACATCGCCTTTTCCCTTGCTGATTTCTAAATAAATAGGAGAATTGATTATACCTTCTTTTGTTATGATATATTCTTTGTTTTCTTGGTGTGCTAAAGGACTTATTAAAATGGTATTATCGGCTAACAGCATTCTATATTTAGAACTTTTAACAATTTTTCCTTTTTGTTTTGTGTTTAAAAGGTCTGTTAAATTGGTTTTATTAAATCCATATTTTCGAACGATATTATAAAGTAAAAAAGTGGAAGATTTATTGTTCAATTGGATTTTAATTCCATTCTCAAACTCAGAAACAATTTTAGCTTCATCTTCGGCTATTTTTGTTTTTAAATATTCTTCGGTTTCGATTAAATTATCGA
>WFNC01000109.1 GCA_015488785.1 Flavobacteriales bacterium
GATATATCAATCAAATGACTTAGGAGATTCTTGGAGAAAATATTTTTCGGAAGAAAAAAATGTCAAAATAATAAAAGGAAACATAATTAAAGAATCTTGCGACGCAATAGTTAGCCCTGCAAATTCATTTGGTTTTATGGATGGAGGTCTTGATTACGCATTATCAGTACGGTTTGGTTGGGGAATGCAGAACATATTACAGGATAAAATACAAGAACTTGATGAAAAAGAGCTTCTAGTAGGTAAAACTATCACAATTAAAACTAACGACGAGCTTATTCCATTTTTAATCTCAGCACCAACAATGAGAGTTCCTATGAGTTTCAATATCGCAACATCGGTAAATGCATATTTAGCAATGAAAGCTATACTAATTGCTGTTAAAAATAATCCGCAGATAAACACCATTGCAATACCTGGACTTTGTACTGGCTGTGGAAGAATGGATCCTGACACCGCAGCAATACAAATGTATAGTGCTTACTCAGAAATTATTAAAGGAGAACAAAAGAAATTTGAGTCTTTTGGAGAAGCTCAAAAAGGTCAGAACAAACTAAACAACAAAGGTCTGATTTGGGATTAATAAAACAATAACATTATGAAAACAATAGTAATCGGAGACATACACGGAGGTTTAAAGGCATTGATACAAGTGTTAGAAAGAGCTAGAATAACAAAAGATGACAAAATAATTTTCTTAGGCGACTACGTAGATGGATGGAGCGAATCTGTTGAAGTTATCAGTTATTTAATCGAATTATCCAAAACAAATAATTGTATTTTCATCAAAGGAAATCATGATGATTGGTGTTTGCAATGGCTTAAAACAAATAAATTGAATTCTGCATGGTTAAAATATGGAGGTCGTGAAACTTTCTTAGGTTATTCTAGAGCTAGCAAGGCGTTGATAAAAGAACATATTCTTTTCATAGAAAGCATGAAAGGTTATTATCTTGATGAAGAAAACAGACTATTCCTTCATGCAGGATTTACTTCTATGCATGGTGTAGAAAAAGAAGAATACAAAAGTAATTTTTATTGGGATAGAACGTTGTGGGAAACTGCAATTTCGTTAGACGATAGAATACCGATTGATAGTCCTAGGTACCCAAAAAGGTTAAAAAAATATAAAGAGATTTTTATTGGACACACACCTACAAAGCATTACGGAGAAGAAACCCCAATGAACATAGCCAACCTTTGGAATTTAGATACAAGTGCTGCTTACGAAGGTAAACTAACAGCTATGGATGTTGAAACAAAGGAGATATGGCAAAGCGATCCCGTTTTTGAATTATATGATGATGAAGATGGTCGGAATTTTTCTGGATAATCAAGTTACTTTATATTTAGCCCCATTTAAATTACGTAGCTAACTTCCAATTTCTCTTTTTCTTTGGAGAAAAAGATGGATAGCACTATAAAATAAACAAGTTAAAACTTCACCATAAAAAAAACAAAAAAAATGTCTATTTATAAAGCTCCCGAAAATATAGAGAATAGAGATTTGAACCTAAAATCTGTTTTTTTAGCAGGCTCTATCGAAATGAATAAAGCGACCAATTGGCAACGGAAATGTGAAATCGCATTAGAAAAAAACTTTCATATTTTTAATCCGAGAAGAGAAAGTTGGAATTCTTCTTGGAAACAAGAAATAACAAATCCTAATTTTAAAGAACAAGTAGAATGGGAATTAAATGCATTAGAAAAAGCAGATTTAATTGTATTATTTTTCGAAGAGACAACTAAATCTCCAATTTCATTATTAGAGTTTGGATTATTTGCCAAAGAAAACAAACTATTAGTCGTTTGTCAAGAGAATTTTTGGAGAAAAGGCAATATAGATATCGTTTGCAAAAAATATAAAATACCACAATTTAAAAGCTTAGACGAAGTAATAAATCAGTTAAAAACAAACAGTTAAAAACCATAAAATTATGAACCCGTTATTATACACCGATGGTTACAAAGTTGACCACAGAAGACAATATCCAGATGAAACAACATTAGTTTATTCGAACTGGACACCAAGAAAAAGTAGAATTGAAGGAATAAACGAAGTCGTATTTTTTGGACTTCAGTATTTTATTAAACGATACTTAATACAAGAGTTTCAAGAAAACTTTTTTGATCAGCCTAAAGCTGAAATATGCGCTAAATACAGCAGAAGAATAAACAACTATTTAGGCGAAAATAAAGTTGGAATAAAACACATTGAAGATTTACACGACTTAGGTTACATTCCTATGGTAATCAAAGCATTGCCTGAAGGTGTTTCTGTGCCTATTCGAGTACCTATGTTTACGATGTACAATACTTTGCCTCAGTTTTTTTGGTTAACCAACTATTTCGAAACATTGCTTTCCACAACCGTTTGGCTGCCTTGCAATTCAGCAACATTAGCTAAACAATATCGAATTATATTGGATAAATACGCCAAAGAGACTTCGTCTATCCCTGAATTTGTAGATTGGCAAGGACATGATTTTTCTATGCGAGGAATGGCAGGTTTAGAAGCTGCAACAATGAGTTCGGCAGGACATCTATTAAGTTTTACAGGGACAGACACAATCCCAACTGTTGACTTTTTTGAAGATTACTACAACGCAAATTCCGAAACAGAATTAATTGGCGGCTCTGTTGCTGCCACAGAACATTCGGTAATGTGTATGGGGACGAACTTAGGAGAACAAGAAACATTTAAACGATTAATCACAGCGGTATATCCAGCTGGAATTGTCTCGATAGTTTCCGATACTTGGAACCTTTGGACTGTCCTTACAAAATACCTTCCAAATCTAAAAGAAGAAGTATTGGCTAGAGATGGTAAAGTTGTCATTCGACCAGACAGTGGTGACCCTGTTGATATTATTTGTGGTAATCCAACAGGTAAAACTATAGAAGAGAAAAAAGGAGTGATTGAATTACTTTGGGAAATATTTGGAGGAGCAACCAATAGCAAAGGATTTAAAGAATTGGACAGCCACATTGGAGCTATTTATGGCGATAGCATAACCTTGAATAGAGCAACTCAAATATGCGAACGCCTAAAAGCAAAAGGATTTGCATCGACCAACGTAGTGTTAGGAATAGGCTCTTTTACCTACCAATACAACACTAGAGATACTTTTGGATTTGCAATGAAAGCTACTTATGGCGAAGTGGCAGGAGAAGGAAGAGAAATTTACAAAGACCCAATAACAGATGACGGAACAAAAAAATCGGCAAAAGGATTAATGAAAATAGTCAAGGAAAATGGGAAATATAAACTGATCGACCAAGTTAGTTGGGAAGAGGAAAAAGAAGGTGAACTAAGAGAAGTTTATCGTGATGGAAAATTACTTGTAGATGACAGCCTGAGTGAGATCAGAGCTCGTTTGAAATCTGAAATAAACGAAACAAATTAGATTAACAGCGATTAAATTCAGCTGAAACAAGCAATGATATTTTTATTTAGTTGAATAAGGTAAACGCTAAAAAAGAAAGCGTAATATATGAGAATATAAACGAATTAGCTTTACGATTTGTAATGTTTATTTGGTATTAATCACTATTTTTGCATGAGTGATAGGAATGGCATCCTTTTGTTTTTTTTCGTTTATGAAAAACAAAAGATAGAATGGATAGCACGACCCCGTTTTTTTTTTAACGGGGGCATGCCCTAATAATTATTAGAGAACAAATATGAAGTATATAATATCAATAGATCAAGGAACGACAAGTTGTAGAGCGATTTTGTTTGACAAAAAAGGCGTTACAATTGCTGTGGAACAAAAAGAATTTATACAAATTTTTCCGAAATCTGGTTGGGTTGAGCATGATCCGATGGAAATTTTGGATACGCAAATGGAAGTACTTAATAAGTTACTGATAAACAACGATATAAAACCAAACCTGATTGATTCTATCGGTATTACGAATCAAAGGGAGACTGTTGTTGCTTGGAATAAGACGACGGGAGAGCCGATTTATAACGCTATTGTTTGGCAAGATAAAAGGACGGCGGGTTATTGTGACAAGTTAAAATCGGAAGGTCATCAAGAATTTTTTAAGGAAACTACGGGACTTTTTATTGATTCTTATTTTTCGGGAACAAAGATAAATTGGCTTTTGAACAACTGCGAGGCAGCAGAATCTTTGCTGAGACAAGACAATTTGATTGTTGGAACAATAGACAGTTGGTTGATTTGGAATTTAACAAACTCGGCGGTTCATGCAACAGATTATTCGAATGCTTCGAGAACTTTATTGTTTAATATAAACACATTGGAATGGGACCAGGAGGCGTTAGATATAATGGACATTCCTAGACGTATTTTACCTGAGGTAAAAAATAGTTCAGACGATTTTGGAACGTGGGAATATGAAGGAGTCGAAATTCCAATAAGAGGTGTAATTGGTGATCAACAAGCCGCTTTGTTTGGGCAAGGATGTTTTGAAGTTGGAGAGGCAAAAAACACTTATGGTACTGGTTGTTTTATGCTGATGAACACCGGAAAAGAGAAAATGGAAAGTACGCACGGTCTTATTTCTACAATTGCTTGGGGAATTGACGGGAAAATTGAATATGCTCTTGAAGGTAGTATTTTTATTGCTGGTGCAGCTGTACAATGGCTTAGAGATGGCTTACAAATCATAAAATCGTCATCGGAAACAGAATCCTTGGCTAATTCCATTGATGAAGATAGCGATGTAATTGTAGTTCCTGCCTTTGCAGGGTTGGGCGCTCCATATTGGGATATGTATGCAAGGGGTGCTATTTTTGGATTGACTAGAGATACTGGTGTTCCAGAATTGGCTAAAGCAACATTGGAATCCTTAGCATTTCAGAGTAAAGATGTTTTGAATGCCATGGAAAAAGATGCCAATGTAAAACTTAAAACACTGAATGTAGATGGTGGAGCTTCGGC
>WFNC01000110.1 GCA_015488785.1 Flavobacteriales bacterium
ATTCTTATCTTTGCCCTCGCAATTGGCCCATGGTGTAACTGGCAACACGTCTGTTTTTGGTACAGGAGAGTCTAGGTTCGAGCCCTAGTGGGCCAACGCTTAAAGCTTATCGAATTTTCGATAAGCTTTTTTTTTGCTTTTTTTTGAAAAGAGAAATTGATAATAAAATTTTAGGGCTAGAATTATGAAAGTATTGATAACAGGAGGAAGTGGTTTGGTTGGTAGTAAAATTACAGCATTATTATTGGCTAAAAATATTCCAGTAGTCCATCTGACTAGGGCCTTAAATTCTAAGTTTGGAATTAAAACTTATAAATGGGATTGGGAAAAAAAAGAAATAGATGAACGTTGTTTTGAAGGTGTTACTGATATAATTCATCTTGCTGGAGCAGGAATTGCCGATAAACCATGGACAATGGCTCGTAAACACGAAATTATACAAAGTCGAGTTTATTCTGCTAATTTACTTTTTGAAAAAGTTCAATCACTAAGTTTAAAACTAGATTCTTATATTTCTGCATCTGGTATTGGTTATTATGGGGCTGTAAATTCTAAAAATATATTTACAGAGAAAGATGCTCCTCACGATGATTTTATTGCGAAAAGTTGTATTTATTGGGAAAAGAGTGCAGATCAATTTGCAGAAATAACACGAGTTGTTAAATTAAGAACAGGTGTTGTTTTAGCTAAAGACAAAGGAGCGTTACCCAAGATTAGTAAAACGATAGGGTTAAATTTAGGTTCTCCAATAGGAACGGGAGAGCAAGCTTTTCCTTGGGTACATATAAATGATATTGCAAAATTGTACGTTGAAGTTTTGTTCAATAAAAAATATGAAGGTGTTTTTAATGCTGTAGCTCCAAGTCAAATTAACAATGAAATGCTTACAAAGTCAATCGCTAAAGTTTTGAATAAGAAATTGTTTTTACCTAAAGTTCCCGCTTTTGTTTTAAAGTTTATTTATGGAGAGCTGTCAGATGTTATTCTTAAAGGAAGTTTTGTTTCTTCGGACAAGTTATTAAGTAAAGGTTTTGAGTTTGAGTTTCGAGATATTGAAGAAGCATTAAAAGATATTTATAGAAAAAGCAATAAAAAGACATAAATATAGAAGCGCTCTGTTCTTGTTGGTTTAAAATACTTCATTACATTTGCAAAAATATTTATATAAAAATCTTAATTAGATGAGCGAAGTAAAAAAAAATGTGATTACTGTAGATTACAAATTATTTAAAGATACAGCAGAGGGAGAAATGATTGAATCAACTGAGGGAAATCAGCCATTGGCTTTTTTATCAGGATTGGGGCAAATGATTCCTGAGTTTGAGAAAAACGTTATTGAACTAAGTAAAGGAGAAACATTTTCTTTTGGAATAAAAGCTGAAAACGCTTATGGTTTATCTACAAAAGAAGCAATTATCGAACTGCCTAAGAAAATGTTTATGGATGGTGATAAACTTGCTGAGGGAGTAGTTGCTGGTCAAATCTTACCTTTGGAAGATCAAAACGGACACGTTCACCCAGCGAAAGTAGTTTCGATAAATGAAGAAACGTTAACGATGGATGTTAACCACCCATTAGCTGATCAAGATTTACATTTTACAGGGACTGTTGTCGATGTAAGAGAAGCAACTTCTGAAGAATTAGAGCATGGACACGCTCATGGAAAAGAAGGACACCAACATTAGAATATTTAATGTTAGTTTGATTTTAAAACTAAAGAACTAAAAAAAAAGGACAGCATTTGCTGTCCTTTTTTTAGTTCTAGACTTCAACATGAGATTGATGAAACGAACATTCTAGTCAATAGATTGTACATTAAAATAAAAAACAATTATATTTGTGAGCTCTTTCTTTTTAGAAAAGAGTTAAATAACTAGATTACAAAGATTATAATAGATAAAAAATGAACGATTCAACAAAAGAACTTTTTGATAAGATGTCTTTGCGTTTTCAAGCGCATCCTTGGCATGGAATCAACATAGGAGATAACGCTCCAGAAGAAATTATGTCATTTATAGAAATGACACCGCACGATACAGTTAAGTATGAAGTTGATAAAGCTTCGGGATATATAATGGTAGATAGACCGCAAAAGTATTCTAATATTATGCCTGCATTGTATGGTTTTGTTCCTCAAACCTATTGCGCAGAGGAAGTAGCAGAATATTGTATGGAAAAAGCAGATAGAACAGGAATTGTTGGCGATGCTGATCCTTTAGATATTTGTGTGCTTTCTGAAAGAGATATTAATCAAGGGAATATTTTAGTTCCTGCCATTCCAATTGGAGGATTTAGAATGATTGATGGAGGAGAGGCAGATGATAAAATTATCGCAATCTTAAAAGGCGACAATGTTTATGGAGAATGGAAAGATGTTTCAGATGTTCCAGAAGCATTAATGCAACGATTGAAGCATTACTTCTTGACGTATAAAAATGTACCTGGAGATGGGAAGAAAGTCGAGGTAGAAATTACCCACACTTACGGAAAAGCAGAAGCTATTGAAGTTATAAAAAGAAGTTATAATGACTACAAAAAACATTTTGGAATTATAGGAGAATAATTTCATTAAAAAACAAGTAAAAAAAGCGTAATCAATTATTTTTGGTTACGCTTTTTTTTTGTAGTAAAAATAGTCTAAATTAGCATTATGAAATTTATTATAGTTATTGTGTTTATTGGGAGTGTCTTTTTTTCTTTTGCTCAAAACATTGGGATAAATGCTACTGGGGTAATTCCTTCTAATTCTGCTATGCTTGATGTTTCTTCGACTGATAAAGGTCTTTTGATTCCTAGAGTTGATATTATTGATTTATCTACAGCGTTGCCAATTTCTGCTCCAGCAGTCAGTTTGCTAGTCTATAATACCAATGCAACATCTGGAATTGGATATTATTATTGGAATGGTACCAGTTGGACAAAGCTGATAGACGCTAGCTCAAATGTAGATAATGACTGGTATGAAGTAGGTACATCTAATGCTCCAAATGATATAAATGATAATATTTTTACTAATGGAAATGTCGGAATAGGCATTAACACACCTCAAAATACATTAGTTGTAAGTATTAATAATTCTACAGCTACAAGCGTGACAGTGGAAGGTTATGGAGCTTCGAAACCTGATATTAACGCTTTGCTTTTTGGTTCTGACTTTGGAGGTTTAATTCAGGGAGGAAAGAATGGACACTTAGTTTTGGGAATTAGAGATAATGAAGCGAGTGACGGAGTTTTGATCGCATCAGGAGGAGGTAATTATAATTCTGATCAAGTATATGATACTCCTGTCTTATTCGCTAAAGCAGATGGAAGAACAGGTTTTGGGACAGTTTCTCCCAATACAAGAATTCATGTGAGAGGAGAAACTTTTGGATTGTCAAGTGTTTATGCGGAAAGAATTGAGGAGACTTCTGCTGGACCTGGTTTTTTTGGAAGGCATGCTAGAGGCTCTTTTGCAGGTGAAACTGCAGCTATGAATGGTGATAATGCAGTTAGTTTTGGAGGTGTATTACATGATGGAACTTCTTTTAATACAATAGGATTTATGAATTTTTATGCAGATGGAGATCAAGTAGCTGCTAATCATGCGGGAAATTTTAGAATTAGATTAGCTCAAGCTAATGGGAATACAGCGTCAAGAATGACTATTTTATCTAATGGAAATACAGGGGTAGGTGTAACCGCTCCTTTAGAAAGGTTGGATGTAAATGGAGATTTATACGTTAGGGGAGATGATGTTTATTTTTCACATGACGCTACGCCTAACTTAAATAATGATTATGTTCATTTTAATGATATAAATACGTTAAATTTTGGTGGACGTTCAATTTTTAGTTTTCATGCAGATGTGCCGAGAAATGACCCCGCTCACGATTGGTCTAATCCAACAGGTTCTATAAGTTTTGATGGGGCTTATGCTACCGGTAAAATTGGTATGAATACAACTAATCCGCAAGCGTCTATTGATATTAATAATGGTTATGTAATTTCTGATCGTTTTTGGTATAAGGATTATGTTGTGAGTAACACCAATACAGCAACTGTATTGGCTAGAGATGGAAGTCCATTGCCAACAAATTTTGTTGGTTTGTTGTTTTGTTCTGTAAATGCAACGAATAATCTTGGTACTTCTTATTGGATGGTGAAAAAATCGCCAAATGGAACGGTAAGTATAGAAAAAATCGCCTCTTTTGGTTCGACAGGAACTAATGTTCCAGAAATATATAATAGTGGAGGAGTTATCAAAATTAGGTTGTATGCAACTACACTTGATTACACAGTCAGAGTTCGAACAGAGCAAATGTGGTAAGAATTTAAGTTTTTTTTCGACTGTATAACTTCAATTAATAAAATTCCGTTTTTAATTCATAATTAAAACTAAGTATTGTATTTTTGTGATATGCATTATTTAGACGAATTAAACGAGCCTCAGAAAGCGGCAGCTAAAAACATAGCAGGACCAATGATGGTTATAGCAGGAGCTGGTTCTGGAAAAACAAGAGTACTAACTTACCGAATCGCCCACATGATTGATAGTGGAATCGATGCTTTCAACATACTGTCGCTTACGTTTACCAATAAAGCGGCAAAGGAAATGAAAGAACGTATTTCCAAAATGTTAGGGGACGGACAATCGCGTAATGTTTGGTCGGGTACTTTTCACTCCGTTTTTGCACGTATTCTTCGTTCAGAAAGTGAGCGTCTTGGTTATCCAAGTAATTTTACAATTTACGATACTCAAGATTCTCGTAGCTTGCTAAAAGCAATTGTAAAAGAAATGAAGTTAGACGATAAATTGTACAAACCTGCAATTGTTGGTTCTCGAATTTCGTCTGCCAAAAATAATTTAATTTCTCCACAAGCCTATTTACAAAACACTGATATTCAAGCCGACGATAGAGAAACAGGGCGTAAAAAACTAGGGGAAATTTACATGGAATATGCCAAACGTTGTTTCAAAGCAGGAGCAATGGATTTTGATGATTTATTATTCAAAACAAATGTGCTATTAAAAAACTTTCCAGACGTATTAGAAAAATATCAGAACAAGTTTAAATACATATTAGTAGATGAGTACCAAGATACCAATTACTCGCAATATTTAATTGTAAAAAGGTTAGCCGCAAAAACTAAAAACCTGTGTGTAGTAGGAGATGATGCCCAAAGTATTTATGCCTTTCGTGGAGCAGATATTCAAAATATATTAAATTTCAAAAAAGATTATCCTCAATATAAACTATTCAAATTAGAACAAAATTATCGTTCGTCTAAAGTGATTGTAAATGCTGCGAATAGCATTATAAAAAACAATAAAAAACAAATTAAGAAAAACGTTTGGACAGCCAACGAAGAAGGAGATAGAATAAGAGTTATAAAAACCTATTCGGACAACGAAGAAGGACGTTTTGTTTCGAGCGATATTTTTTCAATTAAACAAAACGAACAAGCAAACAATTTAGATTTTGCAATTTTGTACCGTACCAATGCCCAGTCTCGTTCGTTCGAGGAGTCGTTGAGAAAGCTAAATATTAAATATCGTATTTACGGCGGACTATCTTTTTACCAACGTAAAGAAATAAAAGATTTAATCGCTTATTTTAGATTAACCGCCAATCACAATGATGAAGAAGCTTTAAAAAGAGTAATTAATTATCCTAAAAGAGGAATAGGAAAAGGGAGTTTAGACAAAGTAACAATCGTAGCCAGAGAAAACGATGTTTCGATGTGGGAAGTCCTTTGCAATTTACCTAAATTTGGTGTGGCAGTTAACGCAGGAACAAGCAATAAAATCACACAATTTACAAACATGATTAAAGCATTTGCTACAAAATTAGAAACCGATTCGGCATCTGATTTAGCAAGTGAAATCGGACAGGCAAGTGGTTTGTCTCCTACGCTCTATGCAGACAAAAGCCCCGAAGGAGTTGCACGTTACGACAATATTCAAGAACTGCAAAATGGTATAAAAGAATTTACAGACAAAAGCGAAACAGATGTTTTCTTATCAGATTTCTTACTAGACGTAGCCTTGTTAACCGATGCCGACAACGACGATGAAGAAGACAACGATAAAGTAACTTTAATGACCATTCACGCTTCAAAAGGACTGGAATTTCCTTATGTATATGTTGTTGGAATGGAAGAGTCTCTTTTTCCTTCTCAAATGGCTTTGAATTCAAGGTCAGAATTAGAAGAAGAACGACGTTTGTTTTATGTAGCCGTAACCAGAGCCGAGAAAATATGTACATTAAGTTATGCATTAAGTCGCTACAAATGGGGCGAATTATCCAATTGTGAACCAAGTCGTTTTATAGAAGAAATAGACGAATCGTTTTTAGATTTATCTCAATCTGGAGGAGGTTCTAGCGAAAGTTTCTCTGGCAGTGGAAGTAGTTTTTCAGCTTCAGCACCAAAACAATTTGGAGGACGATTTAGCAAAAGAACAGTTGCTCCTACAACAGGATCTACTCCAAAACCAAAGTCACACAAACCATCATTTGGAAACCGAAACCTAAAGAAAGTTTCAAGTACAAGTAGCACTCCAGCCAAGCCTGTCGATACATCAAAATTAGCAGTAGGAGTTCAAGTAAAACATTCTCGATTTGGAAAAGGAAAAGTACTAAGTATAGAAGGAGAAGCTCCAAATTTAAAAGCTGTTGTATTTTTCCCAAGCACAGGACAAAAGCAATTGTTATTAAAGTATGCAAAATTAGAAATAATAGGATAGAAAAAAAGGTTAAAAGCTATTGGTTTAGCTTATTTTACCGTCTAAAAAAAAATAGCATTAAGAATAAATAAATGAGTAAAATAAAAAAATTGTTAAGCGATACTGCAATCTACGGAGTGAGTAGCATTGTTGGGCGATTTTTAAACTATTTACTTAC
>WFNC01000111.1 GCA_015488785.1 Flavobacteriales bacterium
GATAATTATTTTCCTAATTTTCTTGTTGAAAAAGGTAAAGGAATACTAATATCTCTTTGTAATGAAATTGAAACTGAAAAACCAAATGATTTAAAGCAATTGTATATTTTAACTCATAAAGCAACGAATAAATTCAATGATTTACAAGAAGAATTTTATGAAAATGAAAGCGAAATAGAAACTGCTGCAAGAGAAAATATAGGAATGGATTTTGAATTTATTTCTAAATCTTATGGGTTTGATGCAGATGTTGAAGAATTAATTGCAACAAGAGATTGGTAAAGTATGGGATTTTTCGACTTTATATTTGGTAAAACAATTACGATAGACAATTCATTTTTTGGGAAAATGCTTTTTGTTGAATTTAAAAAAAAACCTGAGAATAATTATTTTGAGTGTAAAAGAAATTTCAAGCCAATAAAGAAAGAAATTGAAATATGTTTAAATGGTGATATTGCTTCTTCAACTGAAAATCAAGAATTGTTTTTTCAAGAGATTGAAAATAATTACGGTAAGATTAAAACTTCTATTATACCTATTATAGAAAGTGAGTTTCGTAATTGGAAAGAAGAATTCAAAATAATTGATTTCGAAAAAGAATTCACACCTGTACATTTAACAATTCCAAGAAGTAAAAGTGAAGAAAAAATTTGGGAAATTACTTTTGAAAGTGAGCACGACCTAAATCACATTTTTTCAATAACAATGAAAGATTTTATAGCAACTGAAATTATGATTGATGGATAATAAACTGGTGCTAACAAAGTGTGAAAATAATACGTTTTTTTGTACTTAATCCAAAGTGAAGTGTATTTTGCAAAGTCCGCAAAATTTACAATTTTGCGGGTCTATTAAAAAAAGAAAAATTGTAAATTTGGTTAAGAGATAAACCGAAAGTTCAGTCCTTCGAACCCCCTTGCTATTCTTACACAAAACGTTCAAAAAAAAACGAAACACACTCAATTATCTCACCCCCTAAAAAAATCTTAAGCATCAAATTCTGAAAGTTCTAGCCAACGCATCGATTTTTCATCGAGCTGATTTACTAGTTCTGTCAATTTATCTGAGACGGCTGCAATACTATCGTAAGCTAAGTCTGGATTATTTAATTCTTTTGATAGCTCTACTTTTTCTATTTCTAAACGCTCAATATCCTTTTCTAATTGTTCAAATTCTTTTTTCTCTTTAAAGCTCATTTTTACTTTAGGAGTATTGGAACTTGGTTTTGCTACCTCTATTTTAAGCTCTTCTTTTCTTTCTTGATCTCTTCTTTCTTGTTGTTTTAGTTTTTGAAACACTCTATAATTGGCATAACTTCCAATAATGTCATCGACGGTTCCATCTCCATTTAATACAAATAAGTGATCGACTATTTTGTCCATAAAATATCGGTCGTGAGAAACTACAATTAAGCAACCTTGGAACTCCGACAAGTAATCTTCTAGCACTTGAAGTGTAAAGATGTCTAAATCGTTGGTAGGCTCATCTAAGATTAAGAAATTAGGGTTTTTCATTAGTATTGTAAGCAAATACAAACGTTTTTGCTCTCCTCCACTCAAGGTAGAGACGTACTGAAAGTGTGTGCTTGGTTGAAACAAAAACTTTTCGAGCAACTGAACTGCTGTCATTTTTTTTCCTCCTCCAATTGGCAAATACTCGGCTATATCTCTAATAACTTCAATTACCCTTTTGTCTTCTTTTAACTGCAAGCCTTTTTGATTGTAATATCCCATTACAACCGTTTCTCCAAGTACTACTTTTCCAGAATCTACTTTATCTAAACCTGTAATAATATTTAACAAGGTAGATTTACCTGCTCCGTTCGCTCCTACTAAACCAACTTTCTCGCCTCTTTTAAAATTATATTCAAAATTTTCTAAAATCTTTTTTTCTCCGTAAGCTTTAGAAATCTTATGTAATTCTAAAATTTTAGTTCCTAAGCGTTCCATTTTAACATTAATAGCAACTTTGTCTTCTCTAAAATTTTGACTTGCCTTTTCTTTGGTGGCATAAAAGTCACTAATTCTAGCTTTAGATTTAGTTCCTCTTGCTTTTGGTTGACGACGCATCCAATCCAATTCTTTTTTAAGTAAATTTTTAGCTTTTCCAACTTCTGCTTCTGCTATCTGGTAACGTTCTGCTCTTTTTTCTAAGTAGTAAGAATAACCACCTTTGTAACGGTGTAAACTTCCCCTATCTATTTCTAATATTTCGTTGCATACACGTTCTAAAAAATAACGATCATGCGTTACCATGAATAAAGAAATATTCGTAGTTGTAAGAAAGCTTTCTAACCACTCAATCATGTCTAAATCTAAATGATTGGTTGGCTCATCTAAAATTAGTACGTCTGGTTCTTCTATTAGTACCTTAGCCAATGACAATCTTCTACGCTGACCTCCAGAAAGAAGTTTTACCTTCAACTCCAAATCGTCCAATCGTAGTTTTGATAATATTTCTTGTATATGACTTTCTTTATTCCAAGCATCTAAATCAGAAACTGTGTCAAAGGCTTCTTGTAATGCATCGCTGTCTTCGGGATTTTCTAAACATTTAGAGTAAGCTTTTATCGCCAACAACGTTTCGTTTTCTGATTCAAAAACAGTATCAATAATTGATAATGACTCATCATAA
>WFNC01000112.1 GCA_015488785.1 Flavobacteriales bacterium
ACAAAAATATTTTTGCAGAGCTAATGGAAGCAACTAAATATTCTTCTTTAGGAGATATTACAAATGCTTTATTTGAAGTTGGAGGGCAATATAGGAGGAATATGTAGTTTATGGGTTAATTATATAGGAAGTCAAAGGAGTTTTGTTCCAGGTTTACCAAATTTTCAAAATCAATAACACTTTGAAAAAAGCTTATAAAATAGTTAACTTTTATTACTTCTTATAAAAAATGGCTAACTTGTATATAAACTGAATAAAAAATAGACTATGTCACATCATAAAAACCTTTTAATCGTTCTATTATTTATTTCTCCATTAGTTTGGGCTCAAACTGGGCCTGGAGGTGTTGGAGATAACACTACAAATGTTTTGTGGGTAAAAGCTGAGGACATAACAACGGTAATAGATGGGTCGGACATTACGACTTGGGACGATTTTTCAGGAAATACTAATAGTTTGACTCAACCAAACGCTAGTTTTAAGCCTGTTTACAAGTCAAATATATTGAATGGAAAACCTGTCGTTAGGTTTAATAAAACAAATGGTCGATTGGTGAAAACAAACTTTACTGATTTTCCTACCAATGAAATTACCAGTATCTATGTAAATTCTAATGCAGGAGAATCAAGTGACGGTATTTTGTCTTACGCTAGTACAGGAGGAGACAATAACTTTTTACTTTACAATAGTAATAATATAATGCCGCATAGAAACAGCTCATACAGCTCTGGAGTAGATGTTAATGACGGAACTTTTCACATTGTTAATGTGAGTTGGAAAAGTGTAGGTGGTAACACCGAAGTTTGGAAAGATGGAACAAAAAGCAATACTAATACGCTTAATGCTGGATCTACAATAACCGCAGGAGGATGCTTAGCATTAGCAGGAGAGCAAGATGCAGTAAATGCTAATTATGATGCAGGTCAAGCACATTTTGGAGATTTTCCAGAGGTTATTATTTATAATACTTTTCTAAATGAAGCTCAACATATAATTGTTTCAAATTACTTAGCAGCAAAATACGGTCTTAGTTTAAGTACAAACGATATGTATAGTCAAGATAATCCTGGAAATGGAAATTACGACCATGAAGTTGCAGGAATAGGAAGAGTAAACGCATCAAATATCCATAACGATGCTCAAGGATCTGGAATTATAAGAATATTGAACCCAACGAATTTAGGAGACAATGAATTTTTAATTTGGGGAAATGACAATGGGATTGACCAAGCTTTAAGCACTGTAGATTTACCAGCTGGAATAGATTCTAAATTTGAATTAATTTGGAGAGTAAGTGAAGTCAATGCTACTGGTTCATCTGTAGATGTTGGAGCTGTGGATGTCCGTTTTGATTTAGGAGGATTAGGAGCTGTAACGACGACAGATTTAAAACTAATTATAGACACCGATAACGATGGCGTTTTTTCTGATGAAACGCCCATTGGAGGAGCAGTATCTTTAGGAAGTAATATTTATGAATTTCCTGGGGTTACAGCCATAACAAACAATGTTCGATTCACAATTGGAACAGCAGACAAAACACAAACACCATTAGTAAAGACGACTCCTTTATACGGCTACACAGGCCCAGGAGGAGTTGGAGATAATACTTCAAATGTTCTTTGGGTAAAAGCAGATGAAATAACAGGGCTTTCTGATGGAAATGACATTACAACTTGGAGCGATAACTCAGGAAACACAAATGATTTAAGCCAATCAAACGCTAGTTTCAAACCAATTTATAAAACAAGCATTATAAATGGAAATCCTGTTGTAAGATTTAATAAAACAAACGGAAGACTTAGGAAAGCAAACTTTACTGATTTTCCAACAAATGAAATAACAGAGATATACGTTAACGCTAATGCTGGAGAAAGTAGTGATGGAATATTATCTTATACGTCTTCAGCAACAGATAATGACTTTTTAGTGTATGGAAGTAATAATTTAGCAATCCATAGACCGATGTCACAAAATAGCGGAGTAGCTATGAATGATGGAAATTTTCACATAGCGAACATTAGTTGGAAAGGTTCAGATGGTTCAGTTGCAGTTTGGAAAGATGGTACATTTAGCCATAAAGGCATATTAAATTCAGGAACTTCCATTACAGCAGGAGGGTGCTTAGCTTTAGCAGGAGAACAAGATATTGTAGATGGAAACTACGATTCAGGACAAACACACTTTGGGGATTTTCCAGAAGTAATCGTTTATAACAAATACCTAAATACTGCACAACAAATAATAGTATCAAACTACTTATCCGCTAAATATGGACTTTCACTTGCTAGTTTTGACATGTATAATAAAGATGATGCAGGAAATGGTAATTATGATTTTGAAGTTGCAGGAATAGGCAGATTCAATGAAGCGAACATACACAACGATGCTCAAGGAACCGCTGTAGTAAGAATACTTAATCCTAGAAATTTAGACAATGACGAATACCTAATTTGGGGACACAACAATTTGCCTTTAGGAGCTTATGGTTCTACCGATTTTCCTGCACCTTTAGAAGGAAGATGGGATAGAGTTTGGAGAGTAAGTGAAGTCAACACTTCAAATGGAGCGGTAGATGTTGGAAGTATAGATATGAGGTTTGACCTTTCTTCGCAAGGAAGTGTAACAGCAAGCGATTTAAGACTTTTAGTTGACACAGATAATGACGGAATATTTGCAGATGAAACTCCAATTTCAGGAGCAAAATCTTTAGGAGGAAACATTTATGAATTTTCAGGAGTATCAGCAATAGCTAACGATTTAAGGTTTACAATCGGAACGATTAATATTACTCAAACGCCATTACCAATAGAACTCTTGTTTTTTGAAGCTACAGCTTTAGATAATCATAAAGTTGAATTAAATTGGCAAACAGCATCAGAAATAGATAATAATTATTTTGAAATTGAACGTTCTAAAAATAACAGCCGATGGGAAAAGCTAACCACGATAAATGGAGCTGGAAATTCAACAAATTTAATCGATTATATTTCTTATGATGAACTTCCTTATGTAGGGATTTCCTATTATCGTTTAAAACAAGTTGATTATAATGGTAATATAACTTATTCAAAAACTAGAGTCGTAAATATTGATGGTGTCACTAATTCGGAAATAAATATTTATCCGAATCCTACTAATAAAAGTATTACCATAGCAGGAAGTCAAGAAGAGTTAGAACTAATAACTATTTTTAACCTTTTGGGACAAGATGTTACCAATCAAACAAAAATAAAAAGAATAAACGATAATAAAATTTTAATTGATTTCTTAAATTTAGAAAACGGAATGTATTTGGTAAGAACTAAAACAAAATCTAGTAAAATTTATAAAGAATAGTTGTTCTTGATCGAACAATTTTACTCCACAGCTAATAAATAAAAATTTAAAATCAAGAAATAAACGAAGTATTGAAGTTAAGCTCCTAAATAAATTGTAAATTTGTATCATAATAATCTAAAACTATTTATACAATGCCAAAAGCAATTTATAACATTCCATTTCCGATTAACGAACCTATAAATTCGTACGCACCAAACACTCCAGAAAAAGAGTCTTTGATTGCTAAGTATAACGAAATGTATAATCAAAAACCGATTGATGTACCGATGTACATTGGAGGTAAAGAAATTAGAACAGAAGATAAAAGAGAAATGAATCCTCCACATGATCATAAACATGTATTGGGACATTTTAATTTTGGAACAGCACAACACGTTAAAGACGCAATAGATTCAGCTTTAGAAGCGAAACAAAAATGGGCTGATTTACCATGGGAGCATCGTGCCGCTATCTTTTTAAAAGCTGCTGATTTATTGGCTGGTCCATTTAGAAATAAAATGAATGCTGCGACAATGTTAGCACAATCAAAAAATGTAATGCAAGCCGAAATTGACGCTTCTTGCGAATTAATTGATTTCTTACGTTTCAATGTTTCTTTTATGCAGCAAATATATGCTGAGCAACCAGAATCTTCTGAGGGAATTTGGAATAGATTAGAATATAGACCTTTAGAAGGTTTTGTATTTGCGATTACTCCTTTCAATTTTACTGCAATTGCAGCGAACTTACCTGCTGCTGCGGCAATGATGGGAAATACCGTAGTTTGGAAACCAGCAGAAACTCAAGTCTATTCTGCACAAGTAATAATGGAATTGTTTAAAGAAGCTGGTCTTCCTGATGGTGTTATCAATATGATAACTGTTGACGGTCCTGTTGCAGGAGATATTGTTTTTAAACATAAAGATTTTGCAGGATTACATTTCACAGGATCTACAGGAGTATTTAGACATTTGTGGCAAGAAATTGGTTCGAACTTATCTAAATATAGAACTTACCCAAGAATTGTTGGAGAAACAGGTGGTAAAGATTTTATAATGGTTCATAAATCAGCTAAAGCAAAACAAGTTTCGACAGCAATAAGCAGAGGAGCTTTTGAATTTCAAGGGCAAAAATGTTCCGCAGCATCAAGAGCCTATTTACCTTCTAACATTGCGGATGAAGTAATGGAATTTGTAAAAGAAGATGTTAAATCTTTTAAAATGGGTAGCACAGGTGATACTAATAACTTTATAAATGCAGTAATAGATGAAAAAGCATTTGATAAAATTGCAGGATACATCGATTTCGTAAAAAACAGTGATGAAGCCGAAATTATTGCAGGAGGGAATTACGATAAATCTAAAGGTTACTTTATTGAACCTACTGTTGTATTGGCTAAAAGTCCAAAGTTTAAAACAATGGTTGAAGAAATCTTTGGCCCAGTGATTACGCTTTACGTTTATGATGAAAATAAATTTGAAGAAACTTTACACATACTTGACGAAACTTCTGAATACGCTCTTACAGGTTCAATATTCTCACAAGATAGGTATGCGATTGACTTGGCTACAAAAGTATTAGTCAACGCAGCAGGAAACTTCTACATTAATGATAAACCGACTGGTGCTGTTGTAGGTCAACAACCATTTGGTGGAGCTAGAGGTTCTGGAACAAACGATAAAGCAGGTTCTTATTTGAACTTAATTCGTTGGGTTTCTCCAAGAACAATAAAAGAAACTTTTGTAACTCCTACTGATTATAGATATGCTTTCTTAGGAGAGTAGATTGTAATTATTAGATCTAAATATAAAAAAGCGAACTGTTATAGTTCGCTTTTTTTTAATTTTACCTATAAATTATCAAACACCAAAGCACCCTAATAATGAAAGATGTAAAAAGTTGGTTGAACTATTGGAGAAATACTGTCGCTGATGCTGATCGTAAGAAAGTTAAAATTTCAACAGCTTCTATCTCTTTAGAAGAAATAAAAAAGGGACTTTTATCAAAGAATCAAACTGATTATTTATGGTTTATTACAAAAGCGAAAAAAAAAGATTCGTTTATAAATATTGATATTTTTCCATTCAGTATAACAGAGAGTTTCAATCATGCAAAACAAGAAATAAAAGAAGATGTAGAAATAATTCCATTTTGTATTCCTGCTCGACTAGACCAAAATGGTAATTTGAAACCTAGTTTAAAAACTCTCCCTCTATTTATAAGAGACTATTTAACCCCTAATACAAAAACAGACTTTAGTATCGCTTCAATTGTAAAGGTTGACTCAGAACTTAAAAAAGCAAAATTTAACATAGAAGATTGGGAGAACTATTATAATTCGATTGATACATTTTTTGAAAAAGTTACTTCAAAATCAATACAACAATATTACGAAAGTAATGGAGAGAAAGCATATATTCAAAAAGAAATTTTAAGAGGTCTCAGTAACAATATTATAAAAATTTATGACCATTTAATAAAAGAAGATAAATATGGTCGCTTATTTTTAAAAATAGCTGGATTGACAACAACTAGTAACATTAATATTCCAACAAAGAATAAGGTTTTAATTAATAAAAGACACTTTGGTCAAATGAGTTCTGAATTTCCTCTTTCTGTATCCCAGCGAGAGAGTATTAAGGCATTTACAAGTGATCATTCAGAAGTTTTTGCAGTAAATGGACCTCCAGGTACAGGTAAGACAACTTTTTTACAAACGATATTAGCAAACATACTAATCACAAGCATTGTCAACGACTCCCCTCCTCAATTAATAATTGCTAGTTCAACTAATAATCAAGCGATTACAAATATTTTAGAAAGCTTTAAGATTGATTCCGAATCTTCTTTTTCCGAAAGATGGCTACCAGGCTTAACTTCATTAGGTCTTTATTTTACGTCATCAGATAAAAAAAGTAATTATCAGGTATTAACATCTACTTTTGGGGATGGTTTTTTTAAGGATTATGAAGATAATAATGAACTAGAAACATTAAAACTTTATTTTTTTAATCAATATAACAAACATTTTTCTGAGGACTTTACTATAGATTCTTGTCAGAAAAACATAAAAAACCTTATCAATAAAAATATAGCAAAAATTAATAATAGTTTATTAATTGCTAAGCAATTTGAAAATATTCCAATACGTTTAGCTAGTGAAAATTTTGATTCAGAAAAAGAGTTAGATGAGACTATCAAAACAAAATCTAGCGACATAGAGATCAGTCAGCTAAAGCAAGTAAAACTAAATGAAATAGAAAATAAAGTCAAAATTTCAATAAATGAGCGAAGTTTATTTGACAAAGTTTTCTTCTTTTTTCCAAACGTAAAAAGGAGAAAAAGAAACAGCTTAAAAAGAGCTTTAATAGAAATTAGTTTTGATGATTCAATATTTATTAACAGCTCAAATGAATCTGAAATATTTGATGCAATAAATAAACAAGTCATTATAAATTTAGGAAATTTAAAAAAGCAGAAACAAACTCTTAATAAACTAAAAGAATTAAAGGAAAAGATAACAAACATAAAGTCGATTTATAATGAATTAATTACAAATTGGGATGACAAATATACTGTTAGACTAGTGGATTTACATAAAAAAACGAAAACAGAGTACCAAGACTTGTCTCCGCTAGAAGACATAAATATTCGGTTAGATATTTCATTACGATTCGAAACATTTTGGCTTGCAATTCACTACCGAGAAGCTGAATACATCCAATTAATTGAAGACAGAAAAAGAAAAAAGAAAACGGATAAAGAAAGAGGAGAAATAGCTTATAAAGCAAAACTTCAAAGAATAGCTTGTTTAACTCCAATATTTATTTCAACTTTTCATTCTATGCCTAAATTTTCTACATTCAGAAAATTTCAAGCTAAAGAAGATCAGTTTTATTATGAACTATATGATTATTTAATTGTTGACGAAGCAGGACAAGTTGCTCCTGAAATTGCTCTTCCTTCATTTTCTTTGGCAAAAAAAGCAATTGTGGTCGGAGATGTTTCACAAATTGAACCTGTTCGTTCGGTTGAGTTCGCTCTAGACTTCACCAACTTAGTAGCAAATAATTTAATTGATAATGACGTTGATAATGAAACATTCACAAAGTTTAAAAATACAAAAAATATTTGTTCCTCAAATAGCTTGATGAAATCAGCTCAAAATGCTTGTTCTTTTATTGGTTACAAACAAAGAGGCGTTTTATTAAAAGAACACAGAAGGTGTTTAGATGATATTATTTCATATTCAAATCAATATGTTTATGATAATGAGCTACTTCCTATGGTCGGAAAAACACATTCAAAAAATCACTCATTGCCAGCGAGAGGGTACTTAAATATAGACAGCGAAAGTCAATCGCAAGGTTCAAGTAAAGTAAATGTAAAGGAATCAAAAATAATCGCTCATTGGATCGATAGTAAAAGAGTAGAATTAGAGCAAGCTTACAATCAAAACATTGAAGAAATTCTAGCTGTTGTTTCTCCATATACTGCGCAAGCATATTTAATTAAGCAAGAACTATTAGCTCTTAAAAATGGCTATAAAAAAATAACTGTCGGAACGGTTCATTCATTACAAGGAGCTGAAAGAAAAATTATTATATTTTCTACTGTATTATCAAAAAAAGATAAAACTAAATTTTTGAATAAGTACAACATGCTAAATGTAGCGATTTCTAGAGCAAAGCATAGCTTTTTAGTTTTTGGAAATATAAATATTTTAGATGCGACTAAAAACACCCCTTTAGGAAATTTAAAAAAATGGCTATTAAAAGAAGAATACCCAGAATTATCTTCCAGTATTGTATTTGAAAAAATAGCGTTAAATAAAAAAATCAAATCTTTTGAACATATTTCAACATTAAATCGTCATTCAAAAGTGCTGAAAGGAAGTATAGAAAAGAGTTTAAAAGAATTAATTATCGTATCACCCTTTATTTCAATTGAAGCTATTTTAAAAGATGAATTAATACCAACCTTAAAGAAAGCTATTGAGAGAGGTGTGAAAATAATTATAATAACAGACTATTTCCTTGATAAAAAAAATGGAAAACTAAAACCAAATTCAAAAAAAGGTCGAGAATCATTAACAAATGCAGGTGTCAAAATTATTGCATTCAATGGCATTCACAGTAAAACAATAATTGTTGATGAAAATATTTTAATCGAAGGTTCATTCAATTGGTTATCAGCTGTTCGAGATCCTAATAGCCAATATGCTCGTGAAGAAAGGTCTATTATGATTTACGGAGAAGAATCAAGAGAAGAAATTTTGAAAGCGAAAACTAAATTAATAGAAATGATTAAGAATCAATAAAAAATACATTATTGGGAGAATAAGAATTAATTACTACACCCTTACTTTAACTTTCTATAAAAAAACAACTGCTCCAACTCCAGGTTTTTTATTTGTTCAAAGCCCTCTTCTTCCTCTTTTGTTTCTTTAATCAAATAATTTGAATCTAAATTTCGATTGGTTGTAAGTCCTACTGAAAGGTAACGCGCAAAATAACCTTTTAGCGCCCAATCTTGAGCTAGACTAGGCGAAATCAGTAATACTGAATTTGATTTGATTTGTGTTCCAATTCGTTTTACATCATGAATTAATTTTATATCTCTACCTACTCTTCCGAATTGAAAGGCTGTAATTGTTATGCTGACAAACAACAAAACGAAACTAAAAACTTTTATTTTTTTGAGGTATGATTTTCTTGTTTCTAAATTTTCTAAATAATCTTTTAAAATTGGAGCGATAAACATTGCTAAAGCAATTGCAAAAAATGGATAAGCTCCAACAATATAAAAATCTCTTTGCTTTAAACTTATCAATATTGGTAACACGCCGCTTAAACCAACTGCCAAAACAATTTTTGTTTTTTCAGACAACTGATACTTTTTTTTCTTTACAGAAAAGAAGACGATTATCGATAAAATAAAAGCAGGAATCAACTGTTGGAATAAACTTCCAATTATCCAAAAACGAGAACTAACTGTACTTACGTTTTTAATACTATTCGCCACTTGATTGTGAAAATAGATTGACAAGCTATCTATACCTTCTGGATAGAATAAAAAAAGTAATAAAAAGGGAAATAACAAACCAATCAACATAATTGTAGAATCCCTCACTCCTCTAAAAAATGAAATTTCTTTTGTAAACACTCCGAAATAAAACAAGGTCGAAAGCGGAAATAAAGCAACAAATCCTTTTGACAAAAAGCCCAAAAACAAACTAAAACCTGCCAATAAAATAAATGTAATTTGCTTCAGCAGTTTTTTCTCAGATAGACTTTTAAGCGAATAATAAAACGATAATAAGATAAAAACAAGCATCGTGTTTTCTAGCATATTGTTAGCCATAGACCAACCTACAACACCAATCGTAACTAAGAACAATAACGGAAGCCAATAAAGTTGTTTTATTTCTTTATCAACTAAAAGCATCCAACTTTTAATGATTAAATAACCAGAAAGTATAATTGTAAACAAGCTATAAAGATGCTCTACCCAAAGATAATCTCCAAAAACATAAAACAAAACGGCTTCTAACCCCATTGCCAAAGGTGGATGTTCATAGAAATGAGTAAAATAAGTATCAGAAAAATTTAAAACCCAAAAAGAGCCTTTACCTTCTGCTAAGTTTCTACTTATCGTTGAATAAATCAAACCGTCCATAAACATTCCCTCAGAAAAAAGAGAAGGTGCATTTATCCCTAGAAATAAAGCAAAAACGATTAGCAGATAAATCCAACTATTTTTCATTGATTAGCCTAAAAAATTAATGGCATTTGGACCTTCGTTAAACAACAAATCCAAAATACTTAAATTTGGTAAAAATCCATTTCTATCGGAAAAAACTTGTATATATTTTTGCTCTTCAAAAAATTCTGAAGGCTCTTTTTTGGGTTGTAACGACTTTCTATAATCTACTCCTTCAACTTTATTGTACTCTTCTGTATTTTTTAAATCAAAATCTACTCCCAACAATTCTAAAACGACTTCTTGTATTTCTTTATTAAATTCAATTAGAGAAGTGTATTCTTTTGTATAAAAAGGTTTCAAATCATCTTCATAAAATTCAAAATAAGGAGAAGAACGGTAAGCAGATTCAATAGAACGCCAGTGGAGTTTTTGCCATCTTTGTGAATTATCAATTTTTAAGTCTTTCATTTTGGTTCTAATCCCACGCTTTACCAAAGGTATAATCAGATTTAAAGATCCGTTTGCTCCATGTATTACACAACGATTACGATAAGTTTGCTTTTCAAAATGTTCATTGATGTCTATTTCAACGTTTTCATTTTGATTTATGATACTGTAATAGTCGATGTTCCCTAAATAAGTTGGACTTAAAATTATATTCATTTTTTATTGTTTAATCAATTATTATTACAAAAGTAAACAATAATCTTAATAAAAAGTAAAACTCCTACATTGAAGAAGTTGGTCTAGAAGCTATTTCTATCACTTTTTGATATTCATCGGGGGTTAAATCATTGAATAAATAATGAATTGGATTTACAGGATTTCCATTCTTACGAACCTCATAATGAACATGAGGACCTGTTGATACTCCCGTATTTCCAAGTAAAGCAATTAAATCTCCTCTTTTTACTTTTTGTCCTACTTTAACTTTAAAAGCACTACAATGTGCATAACGTGTTTCATATCCAAATCCATGATCTATTATTACCAAATTACCATAACCTCGCATTTTATTATCAGCTCTGATAACTGTTCCATCCCCTGTTGCATATATATTTACGCCAATATTACCTGTGAAATCCAACCCTGCATGCATTTTTAAAATCCCATGAACAGGATGCATTCTCATTCCAAAACCAGAAGCCAAACGCGTTAAATCTTTATTCGAAATTGGCTGTATAGAAGGTATGCACCTTAACATTTCTTCTTTCCGTTTTACCAAACTGACTATTTCGTCAAATGATTTAGATTGAGCCACTAAAGCTGTTTCAAATTGATCGACTAATTGACTTGTTTCTTTTATTAAATATTCGTGCGTTAAACCTTCAATATCTTTATATTTATTTGCATTGCCTCCTGTTCCTAATTTTCGTTTATAAACGGGGTAAGGATCAGCATTGAATAATGCTCTGTAAATTTCGGTATCTCGTTTTTCTATATCAGCGAGAACTTTAATATCAAATTCTAATTTCTTTTTAGCCTCTTCTAATTCTAGTTTCGTAATTTCTAATTCTTTAGCACCTTCATTTTGCCCTCTTTTCTTAATCGAAGCATACGAAAGCATTATTATAATAACAGAAAAAACTAATCCAGAAATTAAATGATAAGAAATCTTCTTTAATTTACTACGCCACGAATTATCCACTTCATCGTAGCTTAATGTACTTGGATTATATTTATATTTTGTTTTAGACAATTCTTCTGTTAATATATTTTATTAAACGCCTGCAAATTTAAGCTAAAAACACTAAATTTGCAACTTTAGAACAAGTAGAAACCTTTACATTAAAGGCTTTTAACATTTTTTATACAAATAAGAAACCTATGAACGCTAAGCAAATTAGACAAACTTATCTTAATTTTTTCGAAAAGAAAGGACATAAAATAGAAGCATCTGCTCCTATGGTTGTAAAAAACGACCCTACTCTTATGTTTAATAACGCTGGTATGAATCAGTTTAAAGATATATTTTTAGGAAACTCTCCGATTAAAGAAAAAAGGATTGCTAATTCTCAAAAATGTTTGCGTGTTTCTGGAAAGCACAACGATTTGGAAGAAGTTGGTGTAGATACTTACCACCATACTATGTTCGAAATGCTAGGGAACTGGAGTTTTGGAGATTATTTTAAAAAAGAAGCAATAGAATGGGCTTGGGAATTGTTGACCGAAGAGTTCAAATTAGATAAAGATCGTTTATACGTTTCTGTTTTTGAAGGAGACAAAGAAGATAAATTAGAATTAGACCAAGAGGCTTTTGATATTTGGAGTAAATTAATTGATAAAGACCGTATAATTCCAAGTAACAAAGCTGATAATTTTTGGGAAATGGGAGACACAGGGCCGTGTGGTCCTTGTTCGGAAATCCATGTAGATTTAAGATCAGATGAAGAACGTAGCAAAGTAAATGGTAAAGATTTAGTAAATCAAGATCATCCGCAAGTGATTGAAATTTGGAATCTAGTTTTCATGCAATACATGAGAATGGCCGACAAAAGCTTAGTTCCATTAAAACACAAACACATTGATACAGGAATGGGGTTTGAGCGTTTGGCTATGGCTTTACAAGGGAAAACAAGTAATTATGACACCGATATTTTTCAGCCAATTATTGAACAAATCGAAAAACTTTCTGGCTTAAAATATAAAACAAACGAAGAATTAAAAGCAGGAGAAGATACACCTATAAATATTGCAATGCGCGTTATTGCCGATCACGTTAGAACAATTTCGTTCTCTATTGCCGATGGTCAGTTGCCTTCAAACAATGGTGCTGGATATGTGATTCGTAGAATATTGAGAAGAGCAGTTCGTTATGGATACCAAACGTTGGACTTAAAAGAACCATTTATCTATAAATTGGTTGCGACTTTAGTCAATGAAATGGGAGGTGCTTTCCCTGAAATTAAACAACAAAAAGATTTAATTGAAAAAGTAATAAAAGAAGAAGAAAATTCATTTTTGAGAACTTTAGCACAAGGAATAAAACGTCTGGATTCTGTTTGCAACGAATTAAAGAAGAAGAATATAAGTACAATTGAAGGAACAGCCGTTTTTGAATTATACGATACATTTGGATTTCCTGTAGATTTAACAAGTTTAATCGCTCAAGATTACGGAATTTCTATTGATGAAAAAGGTTTTGAAATAGAGTTAGAAAAACAAAAAAATCGTTCAAGAAAAGACTCTGAAACGACCGCCGAAGATTGGATAATTCTTAAAGAAGACGATAAAGAAGAATTTGTTGGTTACGACTATACAGACACAGAAGTTTACATTACTCGATACAGAAAAACGACTGCAAAGAAAAAAACGATTTATCAAATTGTATTGAATAAAACCCCATTTTATCCAGAAGGAGGAGGACAAGTTGGAGACAAAGGAATTTTAGTTAATGACGCTGAAAAACTACCAATTTTCGATACAAAAAAAGAAAACAATCTAATTATTCATTTCGCTACTGAATTACCAAAAGAACCAACAGCAAAATTCACAGCACAAGTTGACCTCGAAAAAAGAACATTAACCACCAATAATCATACAGCCACTCACCTACTCCACGAAGCGTTGAGAACCGTTTTGGGAACACATGTTACTCAAAAAGGATCGTTGGTGAATGACAACTATTTACGTTTCGATTTCTCTCACTTTGGAAAAGTAACCAATGAAGAATTGGAAGAAATAGAAAGTTTAGTCAATCAAAAAATAAGAAAAGCAATTTCGCTCAACGAAAAAAGAGATACACCAATAGAAAAAGCGCAAGAAATGGGTGCTATGATGCTGTTTGGTGAAAAATATGGAGACACCGTTCGTGTTATCCAATTCGACAGTTCGGTAGAATTGTGCGGAGGAATTCATGTTCAAAACACTTCTCAAATTGGTCAATTTAAAATCGTAAGCGAAAGTTCATCTGCTTCAGGAATTAGAAGAATTGAAGCTATAACTTCTATTACTGCCGACAAGTTTATTAAAACGCAATTGGATTTAATTGAAACGGTAAAAGCAACTTTAAAAAATCCAAAGGATATAAACAAAGCAGTTACCGACTTACTAGCTCAAAACAGTTTACTTTCTAAAGAAATTGAAAAACTAAAAGCTGAAAAAGCAAAAGGAGTTAAAAAGGAATTAATTCAATCAATCGAAAATATTGGAGGAGTCAATTACATTGCTCAACGAGTTGATATTGATGCAAAATCGATAAAAGATTTAGCCTTTCAATTAAAAGGAGAGGTTGAAAATCTTTTTATGGCAATTGGAAGTTCTGCCAATGGTAAAACAACTATTTCGGTAGCAGTTGCCGACAATTTAATAAAAGAAAAAGGATTGCATGCAGGAAACATTGTAAGAGAACTCGCCAAAGAAATCAACGGAGGCGGAGGCGGACAACCTTCATTTGCAACAGCAGGAGGCAAAAACCCAGAAGGAATTGCAAGTGCTTTAGAAAAATCAAAAAGCTATTTATCTTAATTACAGTAATATAACTTTCGGATTTTTATTCTTAAATAAACTAAAAAAAACATTATGCTAAATTCAGCTATAAAACACAATACGCCTTTATTGCCGTCAGAATTAATTTTGAATCCCGATGGTAGTATTTACCACTTAAATTTATTGCCCGAAGATATTGCTGACGATATAATTGTAGTTGGAGATCAACATCGAGTAGAACGAATTTCTAGTTTTTTTGATAAAATAGATGTCAAGAAAGAAAAAAGAGAATTTGTAACTCATACAGGATGGTACAAAGGAAAAAGAATCACAGCTTTATCAACAGGAATTGGATGTGATAATATCGATATTGTAATCAACGAATTGGATGCCATTGTAAACATAGATTTGGAAACGAGAATAATAAAAGAAAATCCACGTAAATTAAACATTATTCGTCTAGGTACAAGTGGAGCTTTACAAGCCGATATTCCTGTAGATTCTTTTGTGATTTCTTCTTACGGATTAGGGTTTGATGGGTTGGCTCAATTTTATAAAACTAATTTTGAAGCAGATGAATTGGCTTTACAATCGGAATTTATCAAACAAGTCAATTGGAAAAACGAATTGAATCGTCCTTATTTTGCAAAAGCAAACACAGCACTGGTTGAACGCTTAGAAGAAGGCATGATAAAAGGAATTACGGCTACTGCCAATGGTTTTTACGGACCACAAGGAAGAAGTCTAAGGTTAGCCCCAAATGTTCCAGATTTGAACGAAAAACTAAATCAATTTTCTTTTGAAGGACAGCGAATTACCAACTTTGAAATGGAAACCTCTGCTTTGTACGCTCTTGGCGGAATGCTAGGTCACAATACAGCTACGGTTTGCGCAATAATAGCCAATCGTTTTACAAAGACGTTTAGCGAAGATTATAAAGCGACGGTAGATAAGTTGATTCAAGTTTTGTTGGAAAAACTGACTAAGTAAATTTTATTTAATATTGACTTGGGCGTTTATACGCGCTATCCGCTTGTAGTTTTTGTTTTTAAGGAAGTTTGCCTAAGCCAAAAAGGAGCTCATAAAATCGCTCTTTTTAGCCAA
>WFNC01000113.1 GCA_015488785.1 Flavobacteriales bacterium
CTTATAGATTCGAGAATACCACCTCAAAAAATAGATTTAGACTTTATGCAATTCTGTGGAGTAAAAGAGATTCCGTTTGTGATTTGCTTTACGAAAACAGACAAATTGAACCCCACAACAATGAAGAATGCTATAAATAATTTTAAAGCTAAAATGTTTGAGACATGGGAGGAAATCCCTCAGATATTTATCAGTTCTGCGGTAAATGAAAACGGGCAAGATGATATTTTAAATTTCATTGAAGGTATAAACGCCTCTTTTAAGAAATAAACAAATTTAATTGTCTCAAATTTATACACATTTCAAAGAAACCATATTACACAGACAATACTAAAATCACAAAAACTAACTTTTATCAGTATTCCATCTTTTTTAAGCCTAAAGGATTTTATAGTTGATAAAATTATTTACATTTGTAACACTAAAATTATTTAAACTAAATAAACACACATAAAAATGTCTAAATTTAAAGCTGAAGTTGAAGCTTTCATGAATAAAGTGAAAGCTAAAAACGGTCATGAGACTGAATTTTTACAAGCCGTAGAAGAAGTAGCAGAAGTTGTTATTCCTTTTATTGCAGATAAACCTCAATACCAAGATGCAAAGATTTTGGAAAGAATGGTTGAGCCAGAGCGAACAATTATATTTAGAATCCCTTGGTTAGACGACAAAGGAGAGACTCAAATAAATAGAGGTTTTAGAGTTGAATTCAACTCTGCGATAGGACCATATAAGGGAGGATTAAGATTTCATCCATCGGTAAACTTATCTATTTTGAAATTTTTAGGATTCGAACAAGTTTTCAAAAACTCTTTAACTACTCTTCCTATGGGAGGAGGAAAAGGAGGTTCAGACTTTAATCCTAAAGGAAAATCAGACAATGAAGTAATGCGTTTTTGCCAATCTTTTATGACTGAATTGTTCCGTCATATTGGACCAAACACAGATGTTCCTGCAGGAGACATAGGTGTAGGAGGAAGAGAAATCGGTTACCTATTTGGTCAGTATAAAAGAATCAGAAATGAATTTACAGGAATACTAACTGGAAAAGGTTTAAACTGGGGAGGATCATTGATTAGACCAGAAGCTACTGGTTATGGAACGGTCTATTTTGCTAAAGAAATGCTAGCAACAAAGGATGACAATTTCCACGGAAAAACGGTTGCAGTATCTGGATCTGGAAACGTTGCTCAATACGCTATAGAAAAAGTATTACATTTAGGAGGTAAAGTAATTACCGTATCCGATTCTTCGGGATATGTTTCTGCCAAAAAAGGTTTCCACTCAGAGCACTTAGATTTCTTAAAGGAATTAAAGAACGTAAAAAGAGGAAGAGTTAAAGAAATTGCTGATAAATTTGATGGATTTATTTTTCACGAAGGGAAACGTCCTTGGTCTGAAAAAGTTGACATTGCATTACCGTGTGCCACTCAAAATGAATTGAACGGAGAAGAAGCAAAAACTTTATTGGCTAACGGATGTATGTGTGTAGCGGAAGGAGCTAACATGCCATCTACACCAGATGCTGTTGAAGCATTTCATAAGGCTAAAATATTGTTTTCTCCAGGAAAAGCGTCTAATGCAGGAGGTGTTGCTACCTCTGGTTTAGAAATGTCTCAAAACTCATTGAGAATGAACTGGACAGCTAAGGAAGTTGACGAAAAATTACACAATATTATGATTTCCATCCACGACCAATGTGTTGAATATGGAACAGAAGATGGTTATACTGATTATGTAAAAGGAGCTAACATTGCTGGCTTTGTAAAAGTTGCCGATGCTATGTTGGATCAAGGATTGGTATAATTCCAATTAGCTATTTAATAAAAACCTCAATTGATTTTTTCAATTGGGGTTTTGTTTTTTGTAACCTTTTTGTAATTCAATTTACATGGAAAAAGGATAAGCAAAAAAAAAGATTTTCTTCAAATATTCTTTTTAAAAATATCCTACACTTAATGGAAAAAGTTAAAAACAACATTATTATAAGTGTTATTTGATTATAAAATACTATTTTGTAAGATAGTTCTTGTTTTCAATAAGAAAAGGAATTATAATATTTATTCAGCAAGTTTTAAAATAGAATAAAAATGGCAGGTAAAAAAAAATTTGGAGCATTTGCGGGTGTATTCACTCCATCTATATTGACAATACTAGGTGTAATAATGTATATGCGACTCGGTTGGGTTGTAGGTAATGCGGGATTAATAGGAGCTATCATCATAATATTAATTGCTCACGTAATTGCTGTTACGACAGGCCTTAGTGTTTCGTCGGTTGCTACCGACAAAAAAATAGGAGCAGGAGGAATATACTATGTCCTTTCCCGAAGCATGGGCATACCAATTGGAGGAGCAATAGGTATTGCTCTATACGTTGGAACTGCCTTTTCGATTGCTTTGTATCTAATTGGTTTTGCTGAAAGTTTTAATGAATTTTTTGGATTTGGAACTACCGTTAATGATTTTAGAATAACCGGAACAATAGCATTAGTCACCTTATCAGCACTAGCTTTAATTAGCACTTCAGCAGCAATAAAAGCTCAGTTTTTTATTTTAGCATCTATTGTTTTGTCATTAATTTCTGTTTTTTTTGGAGCGATGGATTTTGCTCCAGAGACAGTTAACTTAACAGCCCCCAAGGATGCAATGTCCATGTCGGTTGTTTTTGCAATATTTTTCCCTGCAGTAACAGGTTTTACAGCTGGAATTGCAATGAGTGGAGATTTAAAAGACCCTAAGAAATCCATTCCAATAGGAACATTATTGGCAATCGGTACAGGATTAATTGTTTATATTAGTTTAGCTATTTTTTTAGCATACGCTGTAAATTCAAACGAACTACAAAACAACAACAATATACTGAGAGAAATTGCACTATGGCCCATGGCAGTCGTTGCGGGAATATGGGGAGCAACTTTATCGTCTGCCTTAGGTGGAATTTTGGGAGGACCTCGAATTTTACAAGCCATGTCATTGGATGGCGTCACTCCTAAGATTTTTGGAAAAGGAAAAGGAAAAGACAATGAACCTGTAAATGCATTATTACTTGTCTTCTTGATTGCTGAAGCAGGAATATTAATTGGAGAACTGGATGTAATTGCAGGAATTGTGTCGATGTTTTTCTTATCAACCTATGCTTTTATAAATATCTCTTTCTTTTTAGAAAAATGGGCAAACCCTGATTTTCAACCCACATTTAAAATATCAAAATGGGTTGGATTAATTGGCTTTATTGCCTGTGTTAGCATCATGATGTTTACAGATTGGGTAAACATGATTGCAGCATTAGGAGTTATCAGTGGTTTATATTTCTTCCTTACTAAAAAACAGATTTCTATTGGAGCGAATGATGTGTGGAAAAGTGTATGGGGAAATGTTGTAAATACAGGATTAAGAAAACTAGAAGAAGGAAAAGAAAATACAAGTTGGAGTCCTAACGTAATCTTGTTTACAGGAGATAATAGAGACGCTAGAATCCATTTAATTGAGTTTAGTAAAACAATATCAGGAAGAA
>WFNC01000114.1 GCA_015488785.1 Flavobacteriales bacterium
AAGATAAATCGTTTCATATTCAAAAACTAGATTTAACGCTAACCAAGGGAGGTTTAATTATTTATGATCAATTTAGAATTGAACAAGAGTATCAGTTTATAGAAGATTCTATTCAGGTTTTAAAACGTCAAGAGTTTACTTATTCGTCTAAAAATAAAAAGAATAATTTTTCTGGAAGTACAATTGCTTTGTACAATAACTATGTTCTCAATCCCAGTTTTTCGAAAAAGTTTTTTAAGAATGAAGTTGCAGTAACGACTCAAGATGCTTACGACAAAGATTCTACTTATTGGGACAAAATAAGACCAGAACCCTTAACACAAAAAGAACAACATTACCAATTTATAAAAGATAGTATTTATACCGTTAGGCATAGTGAAAAATACCTAGATTCGATTGATTCTGTTTACAACAAGATAAAACTAATGGATATTTTGGTAGATGGAATTTACTTTACCAATCGAAAAAAGAAGCGACGTTTTAGTTTTTCATCTCTATTATCAATGGTTGATCCTTTCGAAATAGCCAGTGTAAGGTTTGGTCCTTATGCGAGTTTCTTTAAAATGAGGAAAGACAAGAGATATTTATTATGCTTTGCGAATGCTGATTTTGGAATTAGAAATGGAGATTTGAAAGGACTTATTCGTCTTAATTACAGATATGACCCAATGCATGCTGGTTTTATAAGCCTCTATGCGGGGAATCAATTTGAAATGATTGTAGAAAATGACGCGCTTACTAATTTATTTGTAAGACAAAATTGGATAGAATTAAATGAAGTGAGCACAAGTTGGCAACGTGAACTGGTAAATGGAGTCAATCTATATTCTAAATTAGTATTTGAAGAGAGAAAACCTATTGATGGTTACAAATTTGGTAAAACCACAGAAGATTGGTTTGGCGGAAATACAGCCTCTACTTTTGAAATGTATCAAAGTTTTAGTTTAGAGAACTCGTTGACTTATACTCCTTTTCAAAAATACATGACGGAGCCGTATCGTAAAATAATATTGGGTTCTAAATGGCCAACTTTTGGAATCTATTACCAAAAAGGATTCGACAAAATTTTGGGTTCTGATATTGATTTTGATTACGCAAGTATTTTTATTAAACAACAATTCAAATTGGGGACTTTAGGAACATCTGCTTACAAAATACAAGCAGGAAAGTTTTTAAGTAAAAAAGATTTACGCTATGCTGATTTTAAGATTTTTCCTCGTGGAGATAAATATTTTTTTGCTTCACTTATGCAGTCAATGCAAATTCAAGATACAACGCTATTGGTTACCGATTTGTATTATCAAGCACATTACACGCATCATTTCAATGGGGCGATTATTAACTTTATACCACTTATAAAGAAATTGGGACTTCATGTAGCGGTAGGTGCTAGTGCATTACATATTCCTGAATCCAATTATGCTTACGCTGAAGTTTTTGCTGGAATAGAAAGGACTTTTAAAGCACAAAGATCACGCTATCGAATAGGAATTTACGGTGTTGCCGCCGAATCTAATTATTCTAACATAAAGCCTCGAATAAAATTTGCTGTCAATCGCTACCGCTTAAAGGATAATAGTTGGGGGTATTGATAATTTAAAATTAAAAGCTAAAAAAATGATGAAACTAACTTTACTGATATTTATTTTTATATCTAAAGTCACTATTTCTCAGGTTGATGAAATAGTAACTGTTTTAACTAACTGTAAGGACAGCTCCATTATTAATAATATTGATACAGCAATCTGTTTTCCAAATTCTAATCGTTATTTAAAACTACCTAAAAATTGGTGTGCTGATTTTTATGGAGAACTTCCGATGCTACATGCTCAAAAAAATACAGATTCGCTTACTTTTAATGTTAGAGGGTATCAAGCTTGGGATACTTTTCCAAAGGATTATTTGTTTGACTATTTAAAAAATGAGACAATTAATACTCGCTCTTTTGAAGAATTTAATTTTCATAATCATATCTTTTTATTGATTCAAAATAAAACAAATATGTACGAATTATATTATCACATGGATGAGTCTGACTTATTTGAAAATAGATGGCTATGGAAATTTAATTTTAAACTAAAGAATATTGAAAATGAAAATGTTTTATGCGAACTAGGCTATATCATTAAGCAAATTGTAGAAGAGTATGATTTGAGAATGAATTAAATTAATAATCACTATTTAACCGCATAAACAATTCGATCTTTTCCGTTTATGTCTTGTATTAATTCTACTTTTTTAAATCCTTTTTCTTGAACCAATTGTTTGGTCTCTATTCCAAAATATTCATTGATTTCAAAATATAATTCACCTCCTGTTTCTAGTTTTTTATAGGCTAATGCTGTAATTTTTTCATAAAAAATAAGAGGAGTTTCGTTACGAACAAAAAGTGCTAAATGAGGATCGTAAGCTAACACGTTTTCAGCCATTTGTTTCTTCTCATTTTCTGTTATATAAGGAGGGTTACTGACAATTACATCTACCTTTTTATCAATAATTGAAGAAAAATCTTCGAGTAATAAAATATCGTTATGGATTAGCTTTAAGT